>JANTGL010000041.1 GCA_024762915.1 Bacteroidales bacterium
AAAGCATAATTATCACTTACTGCGATTAAACTGTCGGGTGAACCGCTGATATATTTTACGATACCGTCAGGAGTAATATAAGTTCCGCTGTCAAATTCTCGTATTATTGAATACGGTTTATCATCAAATTTACACGATGCAAAAACAGCAAACAATAAAATCAGATAGATTATTTTTTTCATATTAATTTATTTTAGTATCAAAAATACGGTATTAATTGATTTCAAAAATAAGAATATCATACAAAATAACGAAAAATAATGTTATTTATTGAGCTTTTTTTGATAAGATAGCTTTTTAATGATTTAAATTTCATCATTAACTTGACAAAAATTATACCGTAATTGACATAATCAACTGACGGAACATCAGAAATTAATAAATTATTTATGACAATTTGACTGTTGAAAAATACCGGCAAATATTTTGATAATTCCGACATAAGGTAATTCTGTTAAATTGATAAACAAAAACAAATGACAAAAAAAGATATGCAGAACGAAAAGATAAAAAATGAAGATGTAAAAAAGTCACTTTCGGATAAACCAAAACAAGAACAAAATAATTCCGAAAAAAAATCATCTTCCGAAAAAGCCAAAAAAGAAACAAAAGGGAAAAAAACGTCTTCACAAACTAAAAAAAATAAAACTGCGGAAAAGATTAAAGCTCTTGAAAAAAGCTGTAATGAGCTTAATGATAAATATTTGAGACTAAGTGCCGAATATGATAATTATCGAAAAAGAACCCTGAAAGAACGGATGGAATTGATCAAATCTGCCGGAGAAGATACATTAATTAATTTTCTTCCGATAATGGATAATATCGATCGAGCAAAAAAATCCGTAGATGATGCCAAAGATATTGGGGCAATAAAAGAAGGGATTAACTTAATTTACAAACATATTTTTGATTTTTTAACGGAAAGAGGAATTAAAGAAATTGAGGCAATCGGTGAAACTTTTGATACGGATTTACATGAAGCTCTGACAAAAATTCCGTCACCTTCAGAAGATTTGAAAGGAAAAGTCGTTGACGTAATCGAAAAAGGATACAAATTAAAAGATAAAGTATTAAGATTTTCAAAAGTTGTTGTTGGTGAATAAGGTATTTATAAAATTACAAAATTAGTTCCTTAAACCGAAAAAAAACTAATTTTGCGAACAAATTAAAACTATGAGTAAACGAGATTATTACGAAATATTGGGAGTTTCTAAAGATGCCGATAAAGCCGAAATAAAAAAAGCATATCGCAAAATTGCCATTAAATACCATCCTGATAAAAACCCGGATGATAAAGAAGCGGAAGAAAAATTTAAAGAAGCTGCCGAAGCATATGAAGTATTAAGTAATGATGATAAAAAAGCAAAATATGATCGTTTCGGACATTCGGCATTTGACGGTGCAAGCGGTTTCGGAGGCGGAGGCGGAATGTCTATGGATGACATTTTTTCACATTTCGGAGATATTTTCGGAGGTTTTGGTTTCGGAGGATTCGGAGGAGCTTCCTCAGGAGGAAGAAGGCATGTCAATAAAGGAACAAATTTGCGTGTAAAAGTAAAATTAACACTCAAAGATATTCTCTCAGGAACGACAAAAAAAATAAAAGTAAAAAAATATGTTCAATGTTCTTATTGCGGGGGAACCGGTGCTGAAAATTCTGATGTTGAAACATGCTCAACCTGTCACGGAAGCGGACAAGTAATCAGAGTTCAAAATACTTTCCTCGGACAAATGCAAACTAGTGCTACATGCCCGACTTGTCAAGGACAAGGAACTATTATTAAAAACAAATGCACGCATTGTCACGGTGAAGGTATTATGAAAGGTGAAGAAGTTGTTCAAGTAAATGTTCCTGCCGGAGTTTCCGAAGGAATGCAAATGAAAGTAGGCGGAAAAGGAAATGCAGCAAGAAGAGGCGGTGTAAACGGTGATTTAATCGTTATTTTCCATGAAGAAGAGCATCCCGAACTCATCCGTGATGAAAATGATTTACTGTATAATTTATACATCAGTTTTCCGGAAGCAGCTTTGGGAACTTCGGCAGAGATTCCGACTGTTGAAAGTAAAGTAAAAATAAAAATTACTCCAGGAACTCAAGGCGGAAAAATTCTTCGTTTAAAAGGAAAAGGTTTACCTTCATACGGAAGTTACGGGAAAGGAGATATTTTGGTAAAAGTTAATGTTTGGGTACCGAAAACTTTGGATAAAGAAGAAAAGAAAACATTAGAACGCCTGATAAATTCATCTAATTTCGAACCAAAACCGGAAACGGAAGATCGCAGTTTCTTTGATCGTGTAAAAGATATGTTCTGATAAAAAAGAAAAGCTGTCCGAAAAGACAGCTTTTTTAAAATAGAAATTATGAGAAATAACTATTGATAATCTTTCATATAAAATTTCACTTCTTTTCCTTTTTTATATTCTACAATATAAACATTTGATAAACCGTAAGCATTTTTAAAATTCTTTGCTTCCTGAAATTCAGAGAAACTGCCGACGGTATATTTATAATATATCCTTGATTTATAAGTACTGACAGGTTTATCAGTTTTATTTAACCGTTTTAATTGCATTTCATTTGCAGGTAAGATAGATGTTCCTATTTGAATCCTGAAATCATGTTCGGGTGAATTGGAAACACTTGCATTTGTTTGATTGTTATTGTTATAATTTGAACTTACGGCAGAATTATCATTATTAGCAACAAGTTGACGGTTAAACGTAAAACTGCTTTCTAAAGAAGGATCGTTTACGGAAAAACTGCGAGTGTTAAAATTTTTCGTATTTGTATTTACAAAAACTTCTTCCGGATTGTAGTTATTTTCTTTAACGACATAATCAGTCGTTTCCCATCCGTTAATAACAGCAAACACATTGCTCAAAACATCAAAGGCAAGTATTTCGTTTTGATGTGCCGCTTTCAATAAATCAAATACCGTAGCAGCTTCTTTTTCTTCACCGCCTTTTAAACGATTATAAATTGCAACTCGATAATAATTTTTTGCATCTTGCATTTTCTTTTGAAAATATGTTTTTTTATTTCCTTCCTTTTCATTAATTAAAGACGTTAATTTATTATCATAAAGCGTATAAAGACTTCTGTAATTATCCTTAAAAATTTCAGAAGCTTTCTTTGATTTTACCAAAGCTTTTGAAATTTCTTTAGAGGAAAATAATTTTTCTCCTTCATCAAAACTCTTTTGAGCTGTTTTTAAAGCTTTTAAAACAGAATTTAATTCATTTTGTCCGTTTTTATCAAAGGTTTTTTTAATATCGTCAAAATATTCGTTAGTTTGCGCATCAGCATATAACACACTAATAAACAGCGATATGGAAAGTAAATATTTAATCATTTATAATGTTATTAAGTTCGTTTTCGGTTTCTTGATATTTTTTATTAACACAATATCAAAGAGTTTAATACAAATAATTTGCCAAGAATTTATATTTAATCAATAAAATTCCTGATTTCATACCGGCAAAATAAACATATTTTTAAATAAGAATGTAAAATATTACATTTGTTGCTCCTAATTTTTGATAAAAAGATTATAAATGAAATATAAAAGACTGTTTCCGCTTTTCATTTTTTTAGTAATTTCTTGTAATACGAATAAGATTGTTCTTGACAATACGGAAAATTCTGATAATTTTCTGTCTCAGGAAACAGAACAAAAAATAATTTTACAAAAAGAAAAACAGATTGCCGACTACAAAGGGAGTAATACCATAACTAACAATCTTATTAACACCGAATTACACATACGATTTGAAATTACTGAAAAACAAGCAATCGGCAATGCAATAATTACTTTAAAACCGCATTTTTACCCGACTGATTCCTTAATCCTGGATGCTCAACAATTTGATATCAGTAAAATTAATTTAATTCGTAAAGATATTCAAACACCTCTTTCATACACATATAAAAATAATAAAATCAAAATTAAATTAGATAAAACATACACACGTAATGATACATTTAAAATTGCAATAAATTACACGGCAAATCCGGAAAAAGTTAAATCCGTAGGTTCCCGGGCTATTCATGATAATAAAGGTTTATATTTCATAAATGCAGATACGAAAAATCCGCAAATTTGGACACAAGGCGAAACCCAATCAAATTCGTGTTGGTTTCCGACAATCGATTCTCCGAATCAAAAAATGACACAAGATTTTTATATTACGATTAAAAACGATTTTGTAAGTTTATCAAACGGAAAATTAGTAAGCTCAATACCTAATGCCGACGGTACTCGTACCGATTATTGGAAACAATCAAAACCGCATGCACCCTATTTGGCAATGATTGCCGCGGGAAAATTTTCTGAAATTAAAGATTATTGGCGAGATATTCCTTTAACTGTGTATATTGAAAAAGGAAAAGAATCAAAAGCCGAAAAAATTTTCGGAAAAACCGATAAAATGATTGAATTTTATTCAAGAATACTAAATTACGATTTTCCTTGGGATAAATATTCACAAATAGTCGTAAAAAATTTTGTTTCCGGTGCCATGGAAAATACCGGAGCTGTCGTTTTCGGCGAATATGTTTTGAATTTCAAAACCGAACACCAACGCATGGAAAATGAAGTTGTTGTTGCTCATGAATTGTCTCATCATTGGTTCGGTGATTTGGTAACCTGCGAATCGTGGTCAAATTTACCGCTTAACGAATCGTTTGCCACTTATTTTGAATACCTGTGGATTGAACACGAGTACGGCAGATTTGAAGCCGACAATCATCTTGCCGATGATTATCTTAATTATAATTTTGAACATTATTTTAAAAATGAAAACTTAATTCGTTTTTACAACAAGCATCGCGATGATATGTTCGATGCCCATTCCTATCAAAAAGGCGGATTGATTCTACATATGCTCCGATACACCGTCGGAGATGATGCTTTTTTTAATGCCTTACATCTGTATCTGAAAAATAATGCATATAAAAGTGTTGAAATTCATAATTTGCGTCTGGCTTTCGAAGAGGTTACGGGAGAAGATTTGAATTGGTTCTTTAACGAATGGTTCTTAAATAAAGGGATTCCCGAATTAAAAATCACATATAATGTTACTCAAAATACTAAAATTGCAAGCATTAAAATTGAGCAAATCCAAAATTTAAATAAAGCACCTTTGTATAAAATTCAAACTTCTGTTGATCTGTATTTTCCCGATACCGTAATTAATAAAAAAATTATTATTACGAAACAAAATCAAACATTTAAGTTTTCTGTCAATGAAAACCCTTTATTTCTGAATTTCGATCCCGATAATTCAATTCTTTGCAAAAAAGAAGAAAATTATACATCCGAACAATATATTGACATATTGAATAAAGCACCGCTCTATGCAGATAAATCGGAAGCATTTAAAGCATTAAGTTCATCCGATTCAAACCGTTTAAACAATGTTTATTTAAAATTGGCAAAACATCCTTATTGGAAATTCAGATACAAAGCAATTGCCGCATTTAAACCCGGGACGGAACAAAGCGATACCTTAACGGCAAAATACAAAGAAACACTTAAAGATATAATCAAAAATGAGACAAACAGCAGAGTGAAAAGTTTGGCTGTTAAGAAATTGAAAAATTTGCAATAAATTCTATATTTACATTCCTTACAAAAAGAAATCTTCACTTGTTTTATATCATCCGCTTTTTCAAGATTATAAAAAATCTTTTTTGCCGTTAATACACAAATAAAAAAATATTCTATTTAATGTTAATCAGAATTATAACGAATTTACAGATGAAATAATTTCACACATAATTGCTTATAAAAGCGGACTCATACTTTGAAACTAAAAAAAACTCTCAGTTTTAAACTGAGAAAAAAATCATCAATCATCAAAAATCATTTATATTTTGAAATTAAATTCGTATATTTAAAAAATCATTTAACAAATCAGCTTAAATATTTATATTGATGAATATCAAGCTGATAATATCTTTTTATTCAAACTGAATTATTATCTTTAAACGTATAACTTTCAACACTAAATTATGAAAAACAAAAAAATCTTTCTTTACATCGCAGGTTTGGCAGTAATTATCACGGCAATAATTCTGATAACTTTAAATTTCAAAAAAAGAACCGTAAATGCAAACAATCCCCAATTTGCAAAATACATTACGGCCTACACATCAGGAATTATTTCAAAAAATGAACCCGTACAAATTAAACTTACAAGTACGGTCACGGAAAAAATAAAAGACAAAGAACATCTTCCTGATAATCTTTTCGACATTAAACCCTCCGTTGACGGAAAATTAAGTCTGATCAATAATACTCTGGAATTTACTCCCGAAAACAGTTTGGAATCGGATAAAGAATATTATGTTGAATTCAATCTCGGAAATTTAACAAAGGTTGAGAATGATTTACAATCCTTCAATTTTAATTTTAAAACAATTAAACAAGCTTTTGATTATCAAATTGAAGAGCAAAAAACCATTGACAAAAAAACGCTGAAATATCAACAAATTACGGGATACATTAATACTGCGGATGCCGCCGACCCGGAAGCCGTAAAAAATATTTTAACGGCAACTGAAAACGGTAAAAAACTTTCCGTAAAATGGACTTCGGGTATCGATCAAATCAAACATACTTTTGTTATTGACAGCATTGTTCGATATGATCAAGCAAATTCCGTAAAATTAGAATGGAACGGAAAAGCAATCGGGGTTGATAAAAAAGAAGAAAAAGAAATTGAAATTCCGGCAATCGGAGATTTTAAATTAATTTCTTCAAGAGTCGTTCAATACCCTAATCAATTTCTGCAACTTCAATTTACCGATCCGCTTGACGAAACTCAAAATTTAAACGGACTTATTTCAATTGCAGGAGTTTCCGGTTTAAAATTCGTAATTGATGATAATGTCATTAAAGTATATACCGTAGAACGTATTAATAATACACATAAAGTATTTGTATATGAGGGGATTAAAAATACACTCGGTTATAAACTCATCGGCGATCAAAATTTTGAATTAGCATTTGAAGCCATCAAACCGGCTGTTCGAATGACCGGAAAAGGAAACATTCTGCCTTCCGGCGATAAGGGATTAATTTTACCATTTGAAGCGGTGAATCTCAAAGCAGTTGACGTAATTATAATTAAGATCTATGAAAATAACATTCTTCAATTTTTGCAGGATAATGAATTTGACGGAAATTATAATTTACGACAAGTCGGGAAACCGATAATACGAAAAAAAGTTGAATTGGATAAATTCAGTGTTACCGATTTCGGTTCTTGGAATCGTTTTTCATTAGATCTAAATAAAATTATCAATCCGGAACCCGGAGCCATCTATCGAGTTGAATTAAATTTTAAAAAACAATATTCTTTGTATCAATGTGAAGAAAATGAAAATAATACCTCAACATCCGAAGATGAAGAAGAGGATAATTGGAACGAAGCAGAACAAGAAACAAGCAATTGGGACAGCTATGAAGATTATTATTCAAACGGGGATTATTACTATTATGATTATTGGGAAGACCGAGATAATCCTTGCAAAAAAGCGTATTACAGAAACAATCGAAAAGTAGCGAAAAATATCATTGCTTCTGATTTAGGCTTAATTGCAAAACTGTCGGAAAACGGTGAAATTAATGTTTTTACAACGGATTTATTAACAACAAAACCAAAACCGGGAGTTGCCGTTGAAGTGTATGATTTTCAGCAGCAATTACTGGCAAACGGCGAAACCGATAATGACGGTAAACTAAACTTGAATAAAGTAAAAAATCCTTATTTCGTAATTGCCAAACTCGGAACACAACGTGCATATTTAAAACTTAACGACGGGAACTCATTATCACTGAGCCGATTTGATGTTGCCGGTGAAAAAGTTAAAAAAGGAATTAAAGGTTTTATATACGGAGAACGCGGAGTTTGGCGTCCCGGAGATACCATTTTTACAACATTTATTTTAAAGGACGACTTAAAAAGTATTCCTCCGGGACACCCTATTGTCTTCAAATTTAAAGATCCGCAAGGTAAACTCGTAAAAAAAGAAGTTCAGACTAAAAACAGTACAAATTTTTATCCTTTCTCTGTAAAAACAGATGAAAATGCCGTAACCGGAAATTATAATTTGACTGTTTCTGTAGGTTCGGTAAAATTCAATAAAACCGTAAAAGTTGAAACAATAAAACCCAATCGCTTAAAAATTGCTCTTGATTTCGGTAAAAAAATGATACAAGAAGGTGAAACAAACATGGCTGCAATTAATATAAAATGGCTGCACGGTGCTATAGGAAAAGATTTAAAAGTAAAAGTTGATGCTTCATTGTATCCGACAACGACAACTTTTAAAAAATATTCCGATTTTTCATTTGATGACCCGACAAAAAAATATTATACGGAATCTGATGAAATTTTAAACAAAAAAACCGATGAAAACGGAAATGTTCAATTAAATGCCGAATTTTATACCGGCGAGAAAGCCCCCGGAATGATGAAAGCTGTTTTCTTTACCAAAGCGTTTGAAAAAGGCGGTAATTTCAGTGTCGATCAATATACATTACCCTTTTCTCCTTATGAATCCTACACCGGAATTAAACTTCCGAAAGGGGATAAAATGAGAGGCATGCTTTTAACTGATAAAAAACATACGGTTGAAATCGTGACCCTTACACCGGAAGGCAGATTATTGAAAGAAAATCATAAAATTAATCTGAAATTTTACAAATTAAGCTGGCGCTGGTGGTTTGATGCTTCAAGTAACAGTGTCTCAAGTTATAATTTCAGAAATTCGGCAAGTTTGCTGAAATCCGGTTCCGTTAAAACTTCCGGCGGAAAAGCAAGTTGGGATATTGAAGTAAAATATCCCGATTGGGGGCGTTACATCGTTATTGCCGAAGATACTAAAACAGGACATTCAACCGGAAAAATTGTTTATATCGACTGGCCGGGTTGGGCAGGGCGTGCACAAAAAGGCGACTCCGAAGGAGCAAGTATGCTTACCTTTATTTCAGATAAGGACAAATACAATGTCGGTGAAAAAGCTAAAATTACCATTCCTTCAGGGAAAAACGGAAGAGCATTAATAAGCATTGAAAACGGTACAAAAGTTCTGAAATCATATTGGGTACCCACAACCGAAGGTGAAACAAATTTTGAATTTAAGCTTACCAAAGAAATGACACCGAATGTGTATGTAAACGTAACACTTTTACAAGCTCATGCTCAAACAGCTAACGATTTACCTATCAGGATGTACGGAACTATTCCGATTATGGTTGAAAATCCGGAAACCCATCTTGAACCGGTCATTGATATGCCTGATGAAATTGAAAGCGGAAAAAGTTTTAAAATTACGGTTTCTGAGAAAAATCGAAAAGAAATGACCTATACTTTGGCAGTTGTTGACGAAGGGTTATTAGATATCACACGTTTTAAAACACCGAATCCATGGGATAAATTCTTTGCTAAAGAAGCACTCGGAGTAAAAACTTGGGATATGTATAATGAAGTTATCGGGGCCTATGCCGGTGAAATAGAACGGCTTCTGGCAATCGGCGGCGGCATGGACGAAGAAGGAAAGAAAAATACGAAAGCAAATCGTTTTAAACCCGTTGTAAAATATCTCGGTCCGTTCACTCTCGGTAAAGGTGATAAACAAACCCATACAATTAACATTGATAATTACATCGGGTCGGTAAGAACAATGCTTATTGCAGGAAATAACGGGGCATACGGTTCAACGGAAAAAGCTGTTCCGGTTATTAAGCCGCTGATGGTTCTCGGGACTTTACCGCGCATTTTGTCGCCCGGTGAAACCGTAAAACTTCCTGCAAGTATCTTCGCCATGAAAAACAATATTAAAAATGTTACCGTTAAAGTAAAAACGAATAATTTATTCACAATAAACGGCTCATCTTCAAAAACAATTTATTTTAACAAACAAGGTGAAGAAAATACGGATTTCGAACTTCTGGTAAATAAAAAAATAGGAAAAGGAGAAGTTACGATTACGGCAATATCGGGTAATTTTAAATCGGAATATAAAATAGAAATTGATGTCAGAAATCCGAATCATTCGGCAACAAATGTAATTGAAAAAGTACTGTTGGCAGGTGAAACATGGGAAACAAAATACACACCGGTCGGTATTGCCGGAACCAACTCGGGAGTCACTGAAGTGTCCTCAATCCCGCCGATAAATTTGGATAAACGTTTAAAATATCTTATTCGATATCCTTACGGCTGTGTTGAACAAACAACATCATCGGTATTTCCGCAATTATATCTTTCCGGTTTGGTCGAATTAAATGCCGATCAAAAGAATAAAACAGAGATTAACATTAAAGAAGGTATTAAACGATTAGGTAAATTTCAACTTTCAAACGGCGGATTTTCGTATTGGCAAAACGGCAGAAATGTTAGTACATGGGGAACAAATTATGCCGGGCATTTCTTAATTGAAGCTAAGAAAAAAGGTTATGCCGTTCCGTCAAATATCATTCAATCGTGGCAAAAATATCAAAAAAACAAAGCCAAAAACTGGACAAACGACGGACCTTCGTCTCAGTTGGAACAAGCTTATCGTCTTTATACGCTTGCACTTGCCGGTTATCCTGCAAAAAGTGCCATGAACAGAATGAAGAATATAAAAAATTTATCGCTCACCGCTAAATGGAGATTAGCTTCAGCTTATTGGTTATCGGGTAAAAAATCAACAGCCAAAAATATGGTTGCCGGTTTGGGTACAGATGTCGTAAAATATGTTGAGCTATCATATACTTTCGGTACGGCAATAAGAGATAAAGCAATGATTTTGGAAACCTTGACTTTACTCGGAAACAAACCGCTTGCATTTAAGCTTCTGAAAGAAATTTCGGAAGAATTATCAAGTAATCAATACATGAGCACGCAAACAACGGCTTATTCTTTAATTGCTGTATCTTTATATGCTTCTTCAGTTCAAAGTAAAGAATTGAAATATCAATATGCACTCAATAACGGAAGCATAAAAAATATGAACTCCTCTAAAGCGGTTTCTCAAATTGATATGCAAATAAAAGGGACAAAAGACGGCAAACTTAAAATCAAAAACACCAATTCTGATATGATTTATGTTCGTGTTATTCTTCAAGGTATTCCGGAAATAGGTAATGTTACCGATGCTCAAAAAGATTTAAGAATGACAGTTTCATATTCGCTTCCGAACGGAACATCAATTTCTCCTTTAAATATTGAGCAAGGTACTGATTTTGTTGCAACGGTTACCGTTACACATCCGGGAATTTTAAAGAATTATGAAAATATGGCATTGTCTCAAATATTCCCTTCCGGATGGGAAATAATTAATACGAGATTATACGATGCCGGTTACGGTGTTTCAAGCAATATTGAAAACCAAGATATCAGGGACGACCGAGTTTATACATACTTTAATTTAAAAAGAGGAAAAAGCAAAACATTTAAAGTGATGTTGAATGCGAGTTACGCCGGCAAGTTTTGGATGCCGCCCGTATATTGCAATGCCATGTATGATGCAAGTATCTTTTCGCAAAAAGGCGGAAAATATGTAATTGTAAAATAATTTATTAATTTAAAGAGGCAGTCTATAAAGTAAATTTATGTCATACTGAACTTATTTCAGCATTTGTTAAGTATTTATTTTTAGCATACTAAGATTCTGAATCAAGTTCAGAATGACTGCTATACATACTTATAGACTCCCTCTTTTCTAGTTACAATGAAAGAATACATCAAAACATTAGAAAACGAATTTCAAAGAAATGCCAATGCCGAAAATGCTGTCGGTCAAAAGGCATACATGAAGAACCGTTTTGATTTTTACGGAATAAAAACTCCGATCAGGAGAGAAATCTCTAAACCTTTTTTACAAAAACAATATTTACCGGAGAAAAAAGATTTAGAACCGATTATTAAAATTTTATGGAATAAACCGCAAAGAGAATTTCAATATTTTGCACAAGAACTTTGTTTTAAATACAGCAAACAGTTTGAATTAAAAGATATTGAATTGTTTGAATTTATGATTGTCGATAAATCGTGGTGGGATACCGTTGATTTTATTGCCGCAAAAATTGCAGGAGCATATTTTAAGACATTTCCCGAACAAATCATTCAATTTAATGAAAACCGGCTTATGTCTGAAAATATTTGGTTGCAGAGAACTGCATTATTGTTTCAGCTGAAATATAAAGACTCAACTGATACTGCATTATTATCATATATAATTAATTCATTAACAGGCTCAAAGGAGTTTTTTATAAATAAAGCCATCGGGTGGGTATTGCGCGAATACGGAAAAACGAATCCCGATTGGGTTACAGAGTTTGTAAACAAAACAGACCTGGCACCTTTAAGCCGAAAAGAAGCATTACGGATTATTCAGAAATAATGAAATTATATTGTTTTTAAACTAACTTTTTATATGTTTATTTTATTATTTTCAAAATTTTTACGGAACTTACCATGATTAAAGAATTAGTTACTTTATGCGTATATTTTTATATGGATTAATGATATCGTCCGGTTTTACTGCTAAAAGGAAAAATAAAAAACAGAATATCATTAATCCGTGAAAATGATAAAAATTTAAAATATTAACCGATTTATTCCCGATAATATCCCTGCCGGAAAGTGCAGAAATAGTCATTAAAACGGTTGCCGGAATAAAAATTAATAGAAATTTGAGACTCAATTTCTTTTTTTGTTTTAAAGTCATTAAAAAATAAAAAAGGATATATATTTCGGCCGGAATAATATATAATAAAGCGTATGCCATTTGATGAGGGAAAATTAACAGCGAAATCAACATTAACCAAGCGAATTCCCAAAACAAATAAAGCGTTTTATTATGTCGAAATTTATATTTATAAAATATTAATCCTAAAATTGATAAACCTAAGCTCAATTTTAACAACAAAATTACAAAGAGTATGGATTTTTCCGAAAGTAAAAATACTTTTCTTTTAAAAAAACAACATTCCGTATCATTCAACTCATTAAATTTATAAAAATAAGCCGGTAAAATTGCACTGACGGAATTACTTTCATTATTATCTTCCAATACATACTTTTGCGTTGAAGGATTTATTCTGTTCATCCAACTGTGCA
>JANTGL010000042.1 GCA_024762915.1 Bacteroidales bacterium
AAATTTTTGGAAGGAATAAAAATATCATAGGGCATATTTCGTTCGGTAACAATTAAAAATGCAATATTATCATTTGTAATACTGACAATTCCGACAAATTTAGATTTGTTCCGTTTTACGATTTTTGTAATTTCTCCTTCGGGACTTCTTTTTTTACGTCTGGCCCATATACGAACTTCAACGGTATCTCCGTTCAGAGCACGATTCATATATTTTCTCGGAATGTATATATCTTCTTCTGTATCATCGGAAATAACAAATGCGGAACCCGAAGCAATGAGCATCACTGTTCCTGTAATAACGGATTTTGTCGGTACAAATTTATATTTTCCGCGTTGTTCTTCTTCTAATTTTCCTTCATCACAGAGAGTGATTAATACTTCGTTTAAGAGCTGTTTGGTTCTTAAGTCCGTAATTGTCAGTTTTTTAGAAATTTGTTTGTAGTTAAAATATTGTGTCGGGCGTTTTCGGAAAAACTCAAAAACAAGTTTTTGTAATGTTTTACGGTTATAAGCCGGCAGGTGTTTTTTATTGTTTTTATGTGCCATGTTAATTGTATTTTTGTGCTTTAATTTTTATATCAACACTGTTGTCCCAATTGGGTTTAACAATAATATCGTCGGGATAATAAAAAATACGTTCGGGTTGTCTGTTCTTTAAATAATTCCCGGTATCCCAAGTTTTGTTTTCGTTTTCATCATATATCAATTCAATATGATAGTTCCCCGAAAGAATGTTTTCATATGTTAAAATTGTATCTTTTTTTAAAAATTCTGTTTTAAGAAGCGTATTATCTTTATCGTATAAATTTAAAAGAAGTTGTCCTTTGGGTAAAACGGAATATGATACGGAATCAACAGATATTGTGTCATTAAGAGTATAAAAATCCGTATCGCTGATCTTTTTTATGTTTGAAATGTTTAAAATAATGCGACCGTAATCATCCTTAGAACGGACTTTAAATTTAAATTCTTTAACCGGTGAAAAATCACCGTAATAATCTTCTAATGCAAAAGAGTCAAGTTTTAAAACATAGGAAACTCCCCCTTTCCATTTATGTTTAATGTGTATTTTTCGTTTATTAACAGAATCCGGAAATGTTGTATAATCAGTTAATATTTCAATGCTTACTTTTTCCTTTTTTTCTGCATTACTTTCTTGATTGGGTTCTTTTTTTCCGGCAGTTGTTTTTTCCTTATAATGTCTTTGATGTTTTCGCCGCTTCTTTTTATATATTAAAGAAAGAGTGTCAACGTGCTCAATGTTTTTTTGTTTGATTCTTTCTTTATAAGAAACAATAACAGAAACGGTGTCATTACTATAAAAACGTTGATTCAAGATTTCACAATTAACGGTATCTTTTGTTTTATTATATTTAAATTTAAAAGCAGGTGTTTTTATTAATGAATCCGTAGTTAACATATTAATATCGTCATCCAAGGGTTTGTTAAAAATAAGAGAAATTTGATTTTTTTCAGGTCTCAATGCTTTATTAATTTTTTGGTGTTTATGTTTAAAAACGACATTTTTGAGATATTCAAAATATATTTTCTCGCCTTGCGTATTATCAAAATCCGGCGTTCGTATTTTTAACATTAAAGTATCTTCTTCAATACAATCTTTATCCGTTATTTTTAAAATTAGTTGATTTTGATTTTCGGAGTTCACTTGAGTATACCAATTTTCAGTATTATTATCTGCAAATCCAACAGATGTTTCGGGTGAAATTTGTTTTTTAAAATTAAAAATTAATGTATCAGGTGACGGTCTGGCTGCAGAAATCAGGTTTTGTTTTAAAAGCGGAAGAGTTAAGGTATCAGAAAAATGTTGAATTTGTCCTTTGAAATAGGCATTATCATAGTGTAAAATAAACTTCAAGCTGTCTTTTTGAGAAATTTCATTTTGTGTGATTTCACAGGTGAGCAATGTGTCATTTTGTGATTTTGTTTTTGAGTACCACTCGGGAACCGTATCAAAATTTAATGCTTCGAGATAAAATGTACGGACAAAAGGACGACGCAGACCAAAGATTAATGTATTTGGTGCCGGACGAAAATGTTTAATAAGAGCCTGTTTTTTTGTATCCGTAACTAGAGTGTCAAAAAGTTCAAAAAGTTTAATATGATTTGTATCTGTTGATAATAAGGGTGTTTCGGTTTCTATTTCAAAATCTTTAAGGGAATCTATTTCTTCTTTACTGTCAAAAAAAAGCACCTGTTTTTTTAAAGTGTCTGCATCAAAATTGTATGAAAGAACAGCCGTATCTTGTTCTAAAACCGAATTTCCCAAAGAATCTTTATTGAAATAGGACAGTTTAAATCGTACGGTATCTTTTTGAAACAGGTTTTTGTCTTTTAACCAGACAGTTACAGCTCTCCCCGAATCTTGTCTTTCAGTATATGAATTTGATGAGTTTAGGTTAAATCCTAGGCCGGTTACTTTTAAATTTTCCGTGTTTTTATTGTATTGAAAAAAGCACTGACCTTTAGAATTTCGCTCTGTATTAACAAGGTATTGGGATTGGTAATCTTCAGTAAATGAAAACAATAAAATGTTTTTTGGTGAATACTTGTAATTGTGAGTAATAATTACGGTATCATTTCTTAATGTATCACCGATGGTATCATTTTCTGTTATATGCAGAATCGTTCCGGCTTTTATGGAGTCTGTTTTTGTTTCTTTAATTACTTTCGGAATAATAAACGAATCAATAAACGCAATTTTTTCGGACGGAAGATTAAAATTCAAATTTGCATCATTATCTTTTAATGCAAAAATTCGATATTTATCAGGTTTAATAAAGTTAATATTAAATTTACCCGAAGTATCTGTTTTTGCAATATAATAGGGTTTTTCCGTTATCGGGCTTGAATCTTTGTAATTGTTATAAAGCATTACAAGCATATCAGCTTGACCTTTGTGGGTTTTTGCATCAATTATTCGCCCTGAGACCTCCATCGTATCTAATTTGTCACCGGTAGAAAAAACGAAACGAAAGTCACTCATTTTATTTCCTGCATGATAATCTTTTATCGCGTCTCCGAATAAAAACGTATAGGTTGTAGTATCTTTTAAAATTTCGTGTAATTTTACAATCAGAGATTTTCTTTTTATATTAAAATCCGGTTTTTCAATCAGCGGAGGAGATGATAAAAATACAGATTTAAGATTATCCAACACAAAAAATTCATCAAATGTTATTGTGATTTTATCTTCCGAAAAAGTTAACCCGCGTTCAGCAGGGTTGCTTTTAACAAATTTCGGAGGATCCGTATCTTTTTCACCGCCTGTTAATGTTCCTATTTGAGCACAAGCAGAGAAAAGAACGATAATTAAAAGTGTAATGTAATAGGTTAAATTTTTCATGTCTAATCTACATAAACTTGCAGAATTAATTTTTATTTTAAATTCTGACCAAAATTAACAAAATTTGCGGGCTTAAAAGAAATAATGATCAGAATTATACATCAAAGAGCAAAATGCATCGGTTGTAATTATTGTGTTGAAGCGGCACCGTCGCGATGGATTATGGACGATAATGACGGGAAATGTAATTTAATAGGAGCAAAAGAAAAACGCGGTATTTTTATTGCGATTACAACGGATGATGAATATGATGAAAATCTAGAAGCCGCTGAAATTTGCCCGGTTAATATTATTAAAGTTGAAAAGGTTTGACGCTTTTTTGAGAGAACGGGAAATTTTCTATTTTTGCAAAATATTAAGCCTTCGTAGTTCAACGGATACCTGCCTGCCGGCAGGCAGGGAACAATAGTTTTCTAAACTGTAGATACATAAGAGCTTAAATAAAACATTATGTGGTGGGTATATGCTATACAAAGTGATAAAGCCGGCAGGATTTATGTCGGAATGAGCAAAGATGTTGACAGAAGAATATCAGAACATAACTCAAGAAGAGTTAAGTCAACAAAATTTTATGCCCCTTGAATAATTATTTATAAAGAATATGTAGGAGATATAAAAGAAGCAAGAAAAAGAGAAAAAAAATTGAAATCCGGAGTCGGAAAAGAATTTTTAAAAAATATTAAGCCCTCGTAGTTCAACGGATAGAACAATAGTTTCCTAAACTGTAGATACAAGTTCGATTCTTGTCGGGGGTACATTTATAGAGGCTTAGTGTGCTTATATTTAGCGCGTTAAGTCTTTTTTGTTTTTGTGAGGTGGCAAATAGATTGAAAATACTCAGTTTTTGGTGTTCTTTTTTATAAGGTTTACAAAATATTTAAAAATACTCTGTTTAAGTTATTATTTATTTTTATCATACCTACTTGTGGTAGTAATATCATACCGAGTTTTTGAATATTCATTATAATCAAACTCTTTATTTAAAAACTTGAAAGAATTTAGAGATATAATAAAACCTGATATTCCTAAAATACTCCCTCCAAGTAATACAACATTGTGCATTCTATTTAAAGGGTCAACAAATAAAACACTTGCAATGCTAATGCCGGTACCAATAAGTGACACGGCTGTACCTAATCTATACCTTTGTTGATGTAAATCAATTTGATTAACAATATTAGTTTGTTTTTTTTCTAATTTCTTTATTTCAAATTCTAATGAATCAAGTTTCTGTTCGTAGTTTTGAGAATAAATATTTAAAGAAATAAATATAAATATTATAAGTGATATTGATTTTTTCATTTTACTTCTTTTAAAAATTTATAAACAAAGATAATTTTTTTGATTTTAAATTCTTAAATCTATCCTTTATTTTGGTTGTAATTGTTCATTATTTGTTTCTTTTTTTCTTTTTAAATATACGATCTTTTACATTTTCAATTTCTTCTTTAATTGCTTTCTCAATATTAGAAACAGTTACAGGTTCGCCTTGCATTTCTAATTTTTGAGAAACCGTTACGGCTTTGGGGATGGCAATCCATAAAATAATGTAAATAATTGTTCCGAAACCTCCGATTATTACGGCAGCTGCAAATATTAAACGAAAAATTACCGGATCAACACCGAAATAATTCCCTAATCCGCTGCATACTCCGGCAATAACCTGATTATCTTCATCACGATAAAGGCGTTTTTGTTTTCGGGTTTTCTTTTTTGAAAATGTCGATTCTTCATTTTTTTGAGGTTCTTCTTCCGGCTCAAAATCTTCGGGTTTACCCATTATAGTAATAATATCATCAACTTCTTTTTGTGTTACAACACCTTCGTTACCGACTTTTTCATCAAATAATTCGGCAACACGCATTTCAATATCATTAAAAATTTCGTCACCGTCTTCTTCTGCTTTGTATTTCTGTGATATGCTGTCTAACCATTTTTTTAATATTTGATAGGCATCTTCATCAATATTAAAAATATATCCGCTGATATGAATTCTGATTGTTTTTTTCATTTTATCGGTTGTTTTTTCTGATTTTTTTGATTGATTGTGTTAAATTATTCCACGATTTATCCAATTCGTTAAGTGCTTCTTGTCCTTTATCCGTCAGACGATAATATTTACGCGGTGGTCCCTGGGTTGACTCTTCCCATCGGTAACTTAACAAACCGGTGTTTTTTTGGCGTGTTAACAAAGGGTATAAAGTGCCTTCAACAACAATTAATTCTGCTGTTTTTAATTCTTTTATAATTTCGGAAGCATAGGCATCTCCTTTTGATAATATTGACAATGTGCAATATTCCAGAATCCCTTTTCGCATTTGTGCTTTTACGTTTTCTGTATTCATAAGGAAGCTGTTTTTCGGAAATTAATTCGGTTTTCGTCAGACGGAATAACAATCCATAAAATAATATAAACAGGGATAAACAATCCTCGGAATAAAGCCAGTAAGATAAAAAGAATTCGTATTAATACAGGATCAACACCTAATTTTCGGGCAATTCCGGAACAAACTCCGCCTATGATTGTATGTGATTTGTCTCGTTGCAATTTTCGACGGTTTCTTTTCGTTTTTGTTTTTCTTTGAAATTTTTCATTCCCGTAAAATTGTTGTTTGTATTTTATTTTTTGATTTTCTTTCATAACGTTTATAACTTCATTAATAATTTCAGTTGTTATTATTTTTTGCTTTTTCTGTTCTGTTTCCATGTCAAGAAGAACAGAAATTTGAATTTCGATGTCGGAAAATTTTTCATCATCTTTTAAACTTCGTTTAATATATTTTAAATAACCGGAAAGCTGTTTGTAAGCTGTTTCGGTAATCTTATAATCTTTACCGTTGAGAATAATACCTTTTATTTGTTCCATTGTTCCTTGTTTTGTTTTGCAAAGATATGAAAAAATTTAGAACTATGCATAACAAGGTAGTATATTTTTTTATTTTTATTTTTTCATTATCTTTGTATCCGTATGAAAACAGAAGTTAATTTATTGAAAATGAGAACGGAGCTAAGTTCTCCCGTGAGTTATTTTTTAGTATTAAAAAATGAAGAATTATTTGTAAATCATTTAATCGGTCAAACAATTTCATTAAAATGGTCCGGAGAAATCAATTGTGTAAAATGCGGAAACAAGACTAATAAATCATTTGCTCAAGGGTATTGTTATCCGTGTTTTGTTTCGGCACCTGAAACCGCTCCCTGTATTTTGCAACCCGAATTATGCGAAGCCCATCTCGGAATTGCAAGAGATATGGAATGGTCCGAAAAAAACTGTCTGACAAATCATTATGTTTATTTGGCATTGTCAAGCGGAGTAAAAGTGGGTGTTACGCGTGCATCGCAAGTCCCGACACGCTGGATGGATCAAGGAGCCGTAAAAGCAATAAAACTTGCAAAAACGCCCAACAGACATCTTGCCGGCCTGATTGAAAAAGATTTAAAAAAGTATATGTCGGATAAAACAAGTTGGCAAAAAATGTTGAAAAATGATATTGATTTTGGAGCCGATTTAATATCTGAAAAAGAAAAAGCATCCGGTTTGCTTCGAAGTGATTTAAATCAATATATTACCGATGATAAAGTGATTTTTGAAATTAAGTATCCCGTAAATTCATATCCCGTAAAAATTAAAAGTATTAATTTTGAAAAAACACCCGAATTTTCCGGTACATTAATCGGCATTAAAGGGCAATATTTAATTTTTGAAGGCGGGTTTGTGATAAATGTTCGAAAATACGGCGGTTATAAAATTATATTGGAGTATTAATTTTTTTAGGTTTTTTCTTTTTTGCAAACGGACTGAATCGGTTAAACCAAATCACCCATAAAATAAAAATAACAATCCAAGCAACAATTTTAAAAACCAAATAATGGTTAACATCACTGTATTGCGGACAGCAATAGGCTGTTATGGCTAAACCCGAGATTCGTAAAATATTTATAAGTGTTATAACGGCAAGTCCCATAGGGATATACCAAAGTTTATCTCTGAGTTTTCCCGGAAAAACAGCAATTAAACCGGCAAAAGCAAGTAAGACGTTTCGTCCCATGCAACCCCTGTCCATATAGACTCCGTGTGCTTTAAATTCATCAACAATTTTAATGGTTTTTCCGTAGGTAATAACTTCAAAACCAAATAACTCCGTGAACTTTTTTGAAGCAAATAATAAGAATTGTGCAAATTGATTTAAGGCGTTAACATATATTTGATCAATGAATTCAAATTGTCTTAATACATGATAAAAAAGATATACAAAAATAAGTAATGCCGTTCCGCTGATTAAAAAACGGAGCCAATATTTTTTTTGTACTGTTTTCAAAATAACCTGAGAATCAAAAATATTTATGTAAAAAAAATAAAAATAAAGGAAATTCAAAAAATCCCTTTAATTTTGAGTGCTTAAAAATATAAATTAAATTGATTTTACAATGAAATTTTTAAACGTTATTTTTTTATCGAGCTTTATTTTTTCGGGATTTAGTATGAAATCTCAAGAAATTAAAACCTTTTTTCGAGAAGATAAAACAAAAATGAGTGAAGGTATTTTAAAAGACGGAAAGGAAGAAGGGCTGTGGAAATTTTGGGATAAAAAAGGGAAACTAATACGAGAATCGGAATATCATAAAGGTGAAGTAAAAGGACGTGTTACATATTTTTATGATAACGGAACAAAATTTAATGAAGGAAGCGTTGAAAACGGAAAACAAAACGGCTTGTATAAAGAATGGTTCAGAGACGGCAGTTTAAAACAGACCGGGAAATATACCGACGGACTGAAAGACAGTATTTGGAATGCATATTATATAAACGGAAAAATTAAATCCGTAAATGAATATAAAAAAGGAAACGCATATTTAAAATTTTATATAACGTCGAAAAAAGACACTTTAATTAAAAACGGAAACGGTAAATTTCTTGAATTTTACCCGGACGGAGAACCGAAGACAACCGGCAAATATACCGAAGGATTAAAAGATTCCGTCTGGATACGATATTTTCTTTCGGGCGACATTGCTTCAAAAGGAAATTACAAAAACGGAGAAAAAAGAGGCCATTGGATTACGTATTATAAAAACGGAAATATTGAAAGTGATTTAAATTATGAAAACGGAATTAATAAATCATATTATGAAGACGGACAACTGTCAATGCTCGGAAAACTAAAAGACGGAAAACGCGACAGTATTTGGACATTTTGGTATGGAAACGGAAATATTGAAAGAATCGGAAATTATGTTTCGGGGCAAAAAGAGGGAATTCATAAATCGTATTATGAAAACGGAAATTTAAAAGCCGAAATTACATTTAAAAATGATAAAAAAGACGGTTCTGCAAAATGGTATCATAAAGACGGTAAACCGGATATTTTCGGAAATTTCAAAACCGGAATTCAGGACGGAACATGGACCTATTGGCAAACCAATGTCTTTAATAATGACAGTATTACAATTAAAGGTAATGAAGGGTCGTATAAAAAAGGTAAAATGAACGGTGTTTGGACTTATTGGTATCCTGACGGCTCCGTTTGGAAAAAAGGATTTTTCAAAAATGATAAAAAAGAAGGAAAATGGACTGTTTTTTATGAAAACGGACAAATATATTATTCGGGAATTTTTGAGAACGGAAAAGAACAAGGCAAGTGGGATTCTTTTTTCGAAGACGGAAGAAACAAAATGTCCGGTTATTTTAAAGATGCAAAACAGGACAGTATTTGGAAGGAATGGTTTCCAAACGGAAAATTAAAATATCAAATTCATTATCGAAACGGAATCAAAAACGGAGAATCTGTTTATTACAATCAACTGGGGAATAAAACTTCCGTTGAAAATTATACTATGGCAATACCTGAAGGAATATTCGAAACCTATTTTGATGAGGGACAAATTGAAAACAAAGGGCATTATTTTAAAGGTTCGAAAACCGGAAAATGGGAGTATTATGCACCTGACGGATTGAAAATTCGAGAAGAGAATTATTTGAACGGAAAAAGAAACGGAAAATCAAAACAGTGGTATCCGAACGGGAAATTGCAAAAAGAAGCTGTTTATGAAAACGGAATGTTAAACGGTACAATTTCTGAATATGATAAAACCGGAAAATTAGTTTATAAAGCAAAATTTAAAAATAATAATTTGCAAAAAATCATAAAAAAACGCTCTTAAAGGCATTTATTTTGTAAATAATAATTTTATCATAAATTTGAATTTTGTTATTGAAATTTATTTAATGAAGAAGATATTTAAATTAATTGATGCGGCTTGGGAAAACCGAGACCTTCTAAAAGATGAAGAAACACGTAAAGCCGTTTTAAAAACCGTTGATTTAATTGATAAAGGGAAATTAAGAGTTGCAGAACCCCTTAACGGTTCTTGGGAAGTAAATGATACGGCAAAAAAGGCCGTTATTTTATATTTCCCGCTTCAAAATATGAAACTGATGCATGCCGGAGATTTAGAGTTTTATGATAAAATACCTCTAAAAAAAGGATACGACAAATTGGGAATACGTGTTGTCCCTCATGCTGCTGCTCGTTACGGAGCATATATCTCTTCCGGGGTAATAATGATGCCGTCATATATAAATATTGGTGCCTATGTTGACGAAGGAACAATGATTGATACATGGGCAACTGTCGGTTCTTGTGCTCAAATCGGTAAACGTGTGCACATAAGCGGCGGAGTAGGAATTGGCGGCGTTTTGGAACCGGTTCAGGCTGCACCGGTTATAATTGAAGATGATTGTTTTATCGGTTCTCGGTGCATTATTGTTGAAGGCGTAAGAGTGATGAAGGAAGCGGTTATTGCTGCCGGAGTATCAATTACGAAATCAACCAAAATTATTGATGTAACAAGCATAGAACCAACAGAATATAAGGGTGTTATCCCGGCTCGCTCGGTTGTTATTCCGGGAACGGTAAAAAAGAAATTTCCGGCAGGAAATTTTCAAGTTCCTGCAGCTCTTATTATCGGAAAAAGAAAAGCGTCTACGGATTTGAAAACATCATTGAATGATGCTTTACGCGAATTTAATGTGACGGTATAATTAATGTCTTTAAATTAATAATTGTTTCAATCTTAACGCAAATTTAGCGACTATGAAAATCGGATTTGAAGCCAAAAGAGCCTTTTTTAACACCGGCGGATTGGGCAATTACAGCAGAAGTACAATTGAAATGTTGTCGAAATATTATCCGAAACATGACTATTTACTTTTTACACCCTCAACAGAAAATGGCGTTGAATTTAAAATTCCCGAAAATGTAAAATCGATTGTTCCGAAATTATTTCTGAGTAAAATGTTTAAATCGTTTTGGCGAACGATTCGACTTTCCAAAAAAATTAAGGAATATAAATTAGACGTTTTTCACGGATTAAGCGGAGAATTACCATATAAAGCGCACAAAAAAAGCGACACGAAACTGATTGTTACCATTCACGATTTAATCTTTTTACGGTTCCCGGAATTGTATCATGCCGTTGACAGAAAAATTTATTATCAAAAAGCAAAATATGCCTGTGAAATTGCCGATACAATAATTGCCGTAAGTGAACAAACCAAAACGGATATTATTAATTTTTTAGATATTGACGATCATAAAATAGAAGTTGTTTATCAAGGATGTAATACCATTTTTTATCAAGAAGCCGATACAAATAAAAAGATAGAAACAGCACAAAAATACAATTTACCCGAACACTATATCTTGAATGTAGGAACTGTCGAAAAACGAAAAAACACATTATCTGTTTTAAAAGCAATGTCTTACGGGAAAATAAAGACGGATTTTGTTATTGTCGGCAAAAAAACAGATTATCAGGATGAAATCGTGACATATGCCGAAGAAAATAATTTAACAAACCGATTAACCGTTTTAAATGATGTTCCGACCGAAGATTTGCCGGCAATATATCAACAAGCCGATTTATTTGTCTATCCGTCTTATTTTGAAGGTTTCGGAATCCCTTTAATTGAAGCTTTATATTCCAAAATTCCGATAATTACGACAAAAGGCGGTGTTTTTAGCGAAACAGGCGGATTATCTTCAATTTATATTGAACCGGATAACTATAAACAACTCAGTGAAGCAATTAAAGTCGTTTTAAAGGATGCTGAATTAAGAGATGAAATGATTTCGGAAGGGTTTAAATTTGTTCAAAAATTTAATGAGGAAAAAATTGCTGCAAATTTAATGAATGTTTATTTGAAATAAAATGAGAGAGGATATAAATAAAGCAGTTGAAATTCTGAATAACGGAGGTGTTATTTTATATCCGACCGATACAATTTGGGGTTTGGGTTGTGATGCAACTAACCGAGATGCCGTTGAAAAAATATTCAAAATTAAAAAAAGGAATGAACAAAAAAGTATGCTGATTCTTTTAAATAATATCAGTTCAATTTATTCGTATGTTGAAATAGTTCCCCAAATAGCGTTTGATTTGATTGAATTATCAGACAAACCGCTTACGGTTGTATTTCCCGGAGCTAAAAATTTGGCCGAAAATTTAATTGCTTCCGACGGCAGTATCGGAATCAGAATAACACACGAACATTTTACGGAACAATTATTGCGCAAATTCAGAAAACCGATTGTTTCTTCATCGGCGAATATTGCTGATACGGAAACACCCTTAAATTTCGAACAAATTTCTGATGAAATTAAAGAAAATGTTGATTATATTGTTGAATATAAACAAAATGATTTAGCTTTCGGCAATTCATCAAGTATTATTAAAATCGGTTTAAGTAATGAAGTTGAAGTCATACGAGAATAAATTATGCTGAATTTTTTTACATCAAATAAACACACCCCGCGTTGGATTGTTCTTTCAATTGATTTGACGGCATCTGTCATGTCAATTGTTTTTGCTTTTTTACTTCGGTTTAATTTTGATTTAACAAATGATTATTTTGATCGAATTTGGCAAATTATCATTTTGGTTTTTGCGATTCGGTTAATTGTTTTTTTGTTGACACACTCTTATGCCGGAATTATTCGGTTTACGGGAACCAAAGATGCCATACGGATTATATTGGTAATTACTTATACGAATGTCATTTACATTGCAATTAACTATTCTTTATTCTTTTTTGCACATCAAAAATATATCATTCCGTTTTCGGTTATTCTGATTGATTATTTTGTCAGTATTTTTCTTTTAACCGGGTTCCGCTTATTTGTTAAAACGGTATATTACGAAGCCAATAATCTTTTTAAAGAAGAAAAAAGAGTCGTTATACTCGGAATAAATGAAGATGCTTTTACAACAAAACGTGTTTTAACAAGAGATCCCAAAATAAAATATAAAGTCGAAGCATTTATTGACCCTTTCGGTACCGGAAAGAAGAAACAATTAGACGGAATTAAATTTTATAAATTATCGGAATTAGAAACGGTTTTCAAAAAAAATGATATTTATGAATTAATTCTTTCCGACAAATCAATAAGCACGGTTCAAAAGCAAAAAGTGATTGACTTATGTTTTGAATATGACGTTAATGTTCTGACACTTCCGGATGCAAAAGATTGGATTAACGGAGAACTCACATATCGGCAAATCAGAAAAATAAATATTGAAGATTTATTAGAACGCGAACCGATAAAATTGGATGAAAAGCAAATTAAAAAAGACATTTTAAATAAAATTATTCTTGTAACGGGTGCTGCCGG
>JANTGL010000043.1 GCA_024762915.1 Bacteroidales bacterium
TAAGTCACGGGTTATTATTGAAGCCGTAAAAGCTGTAGGACCCGACAAAAGAACACGGAAAATTAATGATTTGGTTTTAAAACTAAGATAATATTTAAAATAAATCAAATACTTATGCGTTATTTGTATAAGAACAGAATAATCATCAGGGATTTATTTCTCTCATAAAATTAATTGATATGAAAAAGTTATTGTTTTTATTCATCGGATTATTTCTTATTTCCGGCGTTTTTACAACAACAGAAGCTCAAGGTGTTGACGGTGTATATACGAAACACCTTACGGCAAAGAGAAAACCGATTCCGTTTCAATACATCAGAGAAGCGGATGTCATGTGGTCGAAAGTTCTGACCAGAAGAGTTAACTTAACGGAGAAAAGAAATCTTTCTTTGTACTATCCGACACAAGAAATGGAAGATCGAAAAAGCCTTATTCAATTAATGATGTGGGGAATAAAAAATAAAAGTTTAACGCCTTTTGCAAGCGATGAATTTTTAACACAATATACCTTAAATGAAATTGATGAGCGCTTTGGTGCAGGAGTTGATACAACTTATGATATTGATCCCGAAACCGGGGAAACAATCCCTTTGATTACCAAAAAGCCGGCAGATATCAGTGAGGTAAAAGAATTGTTGATAAAAGAACGCTGGATTTTTGATAAGCAACGTTCGGTAATGGAAGCCCGAATTATCGGTTTATGTCCGATTCGTGTCTATTATCGTGATGATGATTTGGATCATGAAGAAGCTCGTGTCAAAAAACTTTTTTGGGTGTTTTTTCCCGAAGCACGTAATATTTTTGCAAGTCAGGCAATTTATAATCCGAAAAATCAATCTCAAGAAATGACTTTTGATGATTATTTTATAAAACGTATGTTTGAAGGTTACATATTTAAAGAATCAAATGTTTATGATAATCGTTTGATCCAAGATTATGCTACCGGTCTGGATGTACTTCTTGAATCTGAAAGAATTAAAGATGAAATCTTTAGCTTTGAACATGAAGTCTGGGAATTTTAGAATGAATTAATAATTAAAAAAACCTCAATTTTCATTGAGGTTTTTTTAATTATATATAGGAATAATTTAGATGTATTCTTCTCCGAATTGTTCTTCAACATCCTTAACAAATTCTCTTATTTTCTTTTCGTTATCTCGTTTGCAAATTAACAATGAATTATCTGACTCAACAATAATATAATCTTCCAGACCTTCAACCACGAGCATTTTATTTTCGGGAATATTAACAATGGTGTTTTTTGTATTATAACAAATCACTTTATCAGTATTAATAACATTACCGTTTGAAGTTTTCGTATTATTTTCATATAACGAATCCCATGTTCCGAGATCCGACCAGCCAAAGTTCGACGGCATAACATATACATTTTCAGCGTGTTCCATTACTCCCTTATCAATTGAAATGCTTTCACATTCAGCATAAGCTTCGTTAATGAACATTTTTTCTTTTACAGGAGTAGCTAAAACAGAAAGATCGGAGAATACGGCTGAAACAGTCGGTAAATAGTTTTCAAATGCCGAATTAATACTTTTTAAGGACCATACAAAAATGCCTGAATTCCAAAGAAACTCATCACTCTCAATAAATTTTACGGCAGTTTCTTTGTCCGGTTTTTCAGTAAAACTTTTTACTTTATTAATAGCCTTGAAATCTTTATGTTTTTCGTCACTGATTTGGATATAACCGTAGCCCGTTTCCGGACGTGAAGGTTTAATTCCTAAAGTTAGTAAACTGTTATTTTTTTCAACAAAATTAAAACTTTGCTTAATTATGTCCGTAAAATTATTTTCGTCAAGAATTAAATGATCGGAAGGTGCCGTAACGATAAGGGCATTAGGATTTCGAGATTTTATTTTAAGGTTTGAATAGGCAATGCACGGAGCCGTATTTCGTTTTAACGGTTCAGATAAAATTTGAGAATTATTTAGTTCAGGAAGTTGTTCTTTTGTTAATTCTGTATATATTTCATTGGTTACGACATAAATATTTTCAACAGGGCAAATCTTAGAAAACCTTTTGAAAGTTTGCTGTAACAAACTTTTTCCCGTTCCCAGAATATCCAAAAATTGTTTCGGCTTTTTTGTTTTACTGAGCGGCCAAAATCGACTTCCGGTGCCGCCTGCCATTATTACGCAATAATAATTTTTATTCATCAGAGTTTTTAAATTTTTAAATTTTTAATTTGTTCTTTCAAAGCTTTTATTTTTGCTTCGGCATCGGCTTGTTTAATTTTTTCTTTTTCTAAAACCGGAGCAGGAGCATTATTTACAAAACGCTCATTTCCGAGTTTTTTCATAACGGAATTTAAAAAACCGTTTGTGTAATTTAACTCTTCCGTTAATTTTTTAATTTCTGCATCTTTATCAATAAGTTTTCCGTGCGGTATAAAGTATTCAACTTTTTTAGCAATAAATTGAGAAACATTTTCGGGTTTTTCTGCTGCCTTAGTAATTGTTTCTATTCCGCTTAAGCGACTGATAATACTTTCAAAAATTTTATTATAACTCCGGTTATCATCTTTATAAATTAATTTCAATTTTGTTTTAAACGGAATATTTTTTCCTTTTCGGATATTTCTTATTTGGGTAATGATGTCTTTTGTAACCTCAAAATCCGCAATTATTTTAGGATCAAAGGCGTTTGCTTTAGGCATTTCAGCAATCATAATGCTTTCACCGTCTTTTCTTTCAATTATATTTTGCCAAAGTTCTTCAGTTATGAAAGGCATAAAGGGGTGTAAAACACGTAAAAGATCATCAAAAATATGAATTAATTCATGAAATGATTTTGAATCAATCGGTTTTTGATAATCGGGTTTAATAATTTCCAACAACCACGATGAAAATTCATCTTTAAACAGACGATACACGGTCATTAGTGCTTCCGAAAGCTTAAATGTATCGTATTGCTTATCAAGATCTTTTATTTGCTCATGAAACTTATTTTTAAACCATTTAATGGCAAGCGCTGAATGTTCGGGCTGTTGAATCGTTTTGTCAATTTCCCAAGATTTTATCAAACGGTATGAATTCCAAATTTTATTGGAAAAATTTCTGCCTTGCTCCGGTAGGCTGTCGTTATAAAGCAAATCGCCTCCTGCAGGAGAACAAAGCAACATCCCGAATCGCACGCCGTCGGCACCGTATTTTTCAATAAGTTTAATAGGATCAGGCGAATTGCCGAGTTGTTTTGACATTTTACGCCTTTTCTCATCACGTACCATTCCGGTAAAATAAACATCTTTAAACGGTTTTTCATTTCTGAATTCGTAACCGGCAAAAATCATTCGAGCCACCCAAAAGAAAATGATATCGTGTCCGGTTGCCAGAACATTGGTGGGATAATAATAATTTATTTCTTCATTATCAGGATTTCTGATACCGTCAAAAACAGAGATTGGCCAAAGCCATGATGAAAACCAAGTATCCAAAACATCTTCGTCTTGTTTTAAATCATTAATTGTCAGATTGTTATTCTGTGTTTTCTCTTGGGCAAGTGTAAGTGCATTTTCTATATTATCGGCAATGACATATTCATTGGTACCCGAAATATAATATGCAGGAATTTGATGACCCCACCAAAGTTGGCGAGAGATATTCCAATCTCTGACGTTTTCGAGCCAATGATTATAGGTATTTACAAAACGCTTAGGTGAAAATTTGATGTTTCCGTTAGTCACATTTTCAATGGCCGGTTTCACAAGATGTTCCATTTTTAAAAACCATTGCATGGAAAGTTTCGGTTCAATAGGGATTTGTGTTCTTTGAGAATAACCGACACGGTTTGTGTAATCTTCAATTTTAACCAGATTTCCGGTTTCATCTAAATCTTTGATAATAGATTTTCTCAATTCAAAACGGTCGATACCTTCATAAATTCCGGCTTCTTTGCTGATGGTTCCGTCTTCATTAAAAATATCAATAACTTGTAAATGGTGCTTTTGCCCGAGTGCATAATCGTTTTCGTCATGTGCAGGAGTCACTTTTAAAGCTCCGGTTCCGAATTCAATATCAATATAATCATCGAAAATAACCGGGACTTCTCTGTTTACAAGCGGGATTATTACTTTTTTGCCTTTTAACTGTTTGTATCGTTCATCATCCGGATGTACACAAACAGCCGTATCACCGATAATCGTTTCCGGTCGGGTAGTGGCAATGGTTATATAGTCTTTTGAGTCAATGATTTTATAACGAACGTAATATAATTTTGATTGCTCGTCTTTATATTCTACTTCTTCGTCGGATACTGCGGTTTTTGCTTTCGGATCCCAATTAACCATTCGGATACCTCTGTAAATAAGCCCTTTATTATATAAATCGATAAATGTTTTTATGACGCTTTCCGAAAGATCTTTATCCAAGGTAAATTTTGTTCGGTCCCAATCGCATGATGCACCGATTTTTTTTAGTTGTTCGAGAATAATGCCGCCGTGTTTGTGTGTCCAATCCCAAGCATGGTTCATAAACTCATCTCTGCTGATATCTTTTTTATTAATACCTTCTTCGGCAAGTTTATTTACGACTTTTGCTTCGGTTGCAATGGAGGCGTGGTCGGTTCCCGGTACCCAGCAAGCATTTTTGCCTTGCATCCGTGCACGTCGAATAAGAATATCCTGAATGGTGTTATTCATAATATGTCCCATATGTAAAACGCCGGTTACGTTGGGCGGAGGAATAACAATCGTAAAAGGTTCTCGTTCGTCGGGTGTTGATTTAAACAGTTTGTTATCAAGCCAATATTGGTACCATTTATCTTCCGTGGCGGAAGGATTATATTTTGTTGAGGTTTCGCTCATTGAGATGCATTTTTTAACGTTAAAAATAATTGTGCAAAGATAAAAGAGTTCGGTATAAAAACAAGAGGAAAATTTATAGTAGAAAACAAGATAGATTATATATTATATATATTTATAATCTAATTAAATATTGAAATAATACAAACTTTTAACAGGCTGACCTCTATATCTGCCGGGCTTAAATTTAGGACAAGTTTTTAAAATTTGAATTATTTTTTTGTTTATTTCTTTCGACCCGCCTTTTATTACTTCTACTTTTCCGATACTCCCATCTTTTTTTACGATTATTTTGAAAGAGATATTGCTTAGTGTTTTTTTTGGAGAGTTTGTGAATTCTTGATTGACATATCTTCTTAACCCTATCATCCCTCCCGGGAACTCAGGTAATTGATCAACTTGAACAAAGATAGAATCTTCCGAATATTGTCTGTCAAAGTTATCTTTATCAATTAAACCGTAAAATTCAGACTTTAAATATTTATCTGTTTTATCATCATTTGTGTCTCTGACGGCCCATCCGATTTCCGGTATTAAATTTTTGGTGACAGTATCTTGTTGAATACCGATAAACCCGGCATAAAATTCCATATTGTATGTTTTTTTATCCGGAAAATGTTTCCATTTGAAAGTAACTTTATTTATCCCTTGAGGCAACATATCTGCATCAAGGTATTTAGCTTCTCCTGTGATAATAGGATTCTTAATTAATTGAATTCCGTTATTTAAATAGGGGAAAAAATTTACAATCCATCCGTTAATTAGACCTTGATTATACGAGGTTTTTATTTTGTATATGGAATTCCAGAAATTCGTATTCATTTTTCCTTCGGAAGTATTAATTAATTCTTTCAATAACGGATTTAATTTATTAATCCATTTTGTAAGACCGTATTTACTTAATTTTTGAGTATTATCATAGATTTTTTTCCAATCTTCAGGTGTCCCTTCGAGCGTAATTTCCGGTATACCGCAAAAAGTAATATCAACGTAATCAAAATATTTTTCAACGGCATCCATTAATGTAATTTCATATGCAATTTTTTCATTAGTAGAAGTAGTAGAAAATTCCGGAACTAAGAGGTAATGTAAATCTTTACCGATATAATTTTTAATACTGTCACTGAATTTTGAAATTTCACCTGCCCAATTATTATTTTCGTTTCCTTTTAAGAAATAATTATTTTCAACGGTAATGGTTTTTTTACCTTTAAAACTTACAATCGTTGATTTTAAACTATCGGAATAATAGTGCAAATGAAATACAAAACCTTGTTCAATAAGCAGCCAAACCATATCGGGCGATATTGTCAATGGTCTGTGGGAGGAATAAGCATAATGTACGGCAGTAACAAAAGCATTATTATGAGTTTCAACTAAAGATTTATTTTTATTAGCGATATTATAGCTTTCAATTTTGCCGCCTATTCTAATCTCCACAGCATCTTTATAGGGGATTTCAAATAAAGAACGGCGGGCTATTTTAACACTAGTCGGGCAGAACGTTATTTTTTGAATATCTTGAGAGAATGTAAAAAACGAATAAAGAATTATGAGAGTAATAAATAAAACCTTTTTCATGTTTTTATTTTAATAATTTTAAAAAGAAATGCAGCCCTCTTTTTGTGTTAATTTTTCACCATGGGCACTTCATAATTGATTGAATAAATTGCTTTTCAAAGATACGAAATAATATTGATTAAATGACCTCTCACAATTTAAACACCAACTTATTATTAAAATTCCAAAACGTGTTTTGAACGTTTTCGGGAGCTTGATTGTCATAATCAAATGCAAAACTGACTTTATAAGCAAAATGTTTAGTGATGTTAAAGCTTAATCCGGCTTCGCTTGAAATTCGATAATCGGAAAAGTCGGAAAATGCCGGTTGAAAATATAAGATATGGTTAAATGTGACAAAATTATTTATTGAAAAATATAAATTGGTATATGAGTCAACACGTACCAAATTGGTTAAGGTATGCAAACTGTCAGATAATTCTTCGTGTTCAAACATAGTAAGCGGAGCAAAATAAAATGCGAAATTTTTTTTCCGAGCAACGGCAAATCGCAGACCGCCGCCTGAAATAATCCGTTTTTGCAATAATTTTTGTTCGTTGTATTGATATTGTCCGAATGCTTCGAGGGTTAAAAAACTGCTGTCTTTTATCGTATAGTTATAACGCAAATGCTGAAAACCGTTGTTAATTAAAGAACCTTTGTCAATATTCAGTAATTTAATGTCGTTTAAGAAAATAATTGTATGAGCTTTCCGGGAATATTGAATGTCGGCAGAATTTTTCAGCTCAATAATGAAATTGCTGTTTTCTTTAATATTAAAATCAAGTCCGATATCGGCTTGAAACCCTTTTGCGTTTTTTCGTTTTTTTTCAACATTTACAATTTGTGAAAATAGGGAAAGTGAAATACATATCAGAAAAAAAATAAGCGAAATTTTTTTGATCATAGTAACTGAAAATTATTCAATACTTTCAATAGGATAGAACACTTTGTCAGGAATAACCCATGATTGCGGAAAGGTTTTTTCAATTTGGGATTTAAAATACATTGCTTCGGCTTTTGTTCTGAAATCGCCTACGCGGACTTTAAAAAACGGTGAATTGTAAACAAAGTAAGCCCCGTTTTTATTCCCGTATCGGTTTAAAAATTTTTTCTTTGCATTTTGAGCTTCTGCCATGGCTTTTTGTCCGGATCCGAAATAAATTTGTACTCGCCATCCGTCAAATTTATTGTTACTGACTTCTGTATGTCTTTTTACAATTTGTCGTAAACGGGAGTCTTGTGTAATTGTTATTGTACCGTCACCGGCTTTTTTTTCAATAGGAATAATTCCCGAATCTTCTAGTTTAAAAGTTTCTGTTTGAGAAAACCCGGATACGGAAAAAAATAAAAAGAAAAATATGTATAGGAATTGCTTCATTTAAAGATTAAAATTAAATGTCAAAAATAACAATTTATTATTAATGAAAAAACCTTCGGATTTTATTTTCGGTATTTAAAATTTTTTATCTGTATAGTATTTTTCATCTTTGCAATCTCATTAAATAAATTATAAAAATGGTAAGTTTAGCTGATTTAGGTGAATTCGGATTAATAAAAAGATTAAATAAAGACATAAAAATAAAAAATTCGTCAACATTAAAAGGGGTAGGAGATGATGCGGCAGTCCTCGAATATAAAGACAAAGAAGTTATCATTACAACAGATATCTTGGTTGAAGGCGTGCATTTTGATTTGTCTTATGTTCCGTTAAAACATCTCGGTTACAAATCGGTAGTCGTTAATTTGTCGGATGTATATGCAATGAATGCCGTTCCGAAACAAATTACCGTAACCGTTGCGATTTCTAACAGATTTACATTAGATGCCGTTGATGAACTTTATAAAGGCATAAAACTGGCATGTGAAACATACGGTGTAGATATCGTCGGGGGAGATACAAGTTCGTCTTATACCGGGCTGATTATCAGTATTACGGCAATAGGGGAAGCTGAAAAAGATAAAATTGTTTACCGAAACGGAGCAAAACCGAATGATTTAATTTGTGTATCAGGCGACTTGGGAAGTGCTTATGCCGGTTTAAAGGTTTTGCAAAGAGAACAAGAAGTTTTTAAAGCCAATCCTGATGTGCAGCCCGACTTAAAAGGCTATGATTATATATTGGAACGTCAATTGAAACCGGAAGCCAGAGCCGATATTGTCAGACTGTTTGAAGAATTAAAAATTCAACCGACTTCAATGATTGATATTTCCGACGGTCTGTCTTCCGAAATTTTGCATATCGGTGAAGAATCGAAATGCGGATCACGCATTTATGATGAAAAAATACCCTTGGCTGATGAAACAAGAAAATTTGCCGAAGAAACTTTAATTGTTCCGACAACTTTTGCCATGAACGGCGGTGAAGATTATGAATTGTTATTTACAATTTCGCAGGCTGATTTTGAAAAACTGAAAAATAATCCGTTGATTAGTATTATCGGACACATCACGGAAGAATCAAAAGGTAATTTTTTGGTGATGCCGGACGGAAGTGAAATTGAACTGAAAGCTCAGGGTTGGAATCATAATTCATAATATAAAATACTGTATTATTTTTTTATAAGCACTACAACATAAAATATTATGATGTTGTTCTAAAATTGCATATAAAAATCAAAGAAGAAATATTTTATTGACGGATTATTTTTTAATGCTCCGCATTAATTCCGTTGCAAAAACAAAATTGTTTAATTCGGTGTTATCACTTTTAAGAATCTCTTTGTTGTTGCCTGTCCACCATTTTTGACCTTTATAAATAAACGCAATATTATCTCCGATTTCAATAACCGAATTCATATCATGGGTATTGATAACCGTAACGGTGTTAAAATCAATTGTGAGTTCTTTTATTAAATTATCAATGACGATAGCTGTTTTCGGGTCAAGTCCGGAATTCGGTTCGTCAAAAAAGAGATATTTCGGATTTAAAACAATGGCTCTGGCAATGGCAACTCGTTTTTGCATTCCGCCGCTTATTTCGGATGGGTATAAATCATCAACTTGATGCAGATTTACACGATCAAGACAGAATTCAACACGTTCGTTCATTTCTTTTTTACTTAATGTTGAAAACATCCTTAAGGGAAAAATAACATTCTCGTAGACGGTATACGAGTCGAATAAAGCACCGCCTTGAAAAACCATCCCGATTTCTTTTCGTATTTTTTGTCTTTCTTTATGAGACATAGCCGAATAGACTTCATCCCCGAAAATAATTTCACCTTTATCAATTTGATGAATACCGGCAACCGACTTTAATAAAACAGTTTTTCCGGAACCGCTTTGTCCGATAATTAAATTGGTTTTACCTCTTTCAAAACTTAGAGAAATATCAATTAAGATTTGTTCTTCTCCGAATGATTTTGATATGTTTTTAACTTCAATCAAGATAATAAAATTTGAGTCAATACAACATTGAAAAATAATATCAAAATACTGGAATAAACTACGGCTTTGGTACTGGCTTTTCCGACTTCTAAAGCACCGCCTCTGATAAAATATGCTTGATAAGCAGGAATCGTTGCTATAATAAATGCAAAGATGAATACTTTTATTAAAGAATATGTAATATAAAACGGGATGAAATAATAATGTAAACCGTATACAAAATCGTCAATCGGTATGGCATCGGTAAAATATACGGCAAGATAACCGCCGAAAATTCCGATAAACATACTAAAAAGTGTTAATAAAGGAAAGGTGAAAACGGCAGCAATGATTTTCGGCAGAACCAAATAACTTTCTGAATTGACACCCATCATATCAAGCGCTTCAATTTGTTCTCGTATTTTCATTGTGCCGATTTCAGAAGCAATGTTAGCTCCGACTTTTCCGGCAAGGATTAATGCTACAATGGTTGACGAAAATTCTAAAAACATGGAATCTCTCGTACCCAATCCGACAAGATATAAAGGGACAAAAGAGAGTTCTATATTATAGGCTGTTTGCAAAGTGATAACAGCACCCATAAATACGGAAATAATAAAAACAATTACGATGGAATTAATTCCCAATTTCTCAATTTCAAAAAAGATATTTTGAAAAAAGATATTCCGTTTTTGAGGACGCTTAAAGACTTTTGACAGAAATAATAAATATTTTCCTATATGGTAAAACGTATTCATAAATAATATTGTTCGGATTACATACAAAGTAAAGAAATAAATTTGAAATATACAATCCGTAAGCTGCGCAAAGTAAATTTATAATAAAAGGATTTGTTTTTCATCGTAATAAAATTGAAATGTATATCTTTACCATTGAATTAATCGTTTTGAAAAATGAGTGCAACACGAAAAGAGATATTGTCTGAATTTTTTTCGGATGAAAATACCGAAGTTTATAAACCGTCTGTTTATGCTAAGTACGGATATGTTTTTCTATTGTTAGGGATTTTAATTGTATTTTTGTCATTGGCTGATTATATCGGGAATTATTTTTTACTCGGATTGTCATTTTTCATACTGGGTATGGTCTTAGTAAGGAAAAAATTAAATGAATTGTTCTCTTTCGGAGTGTCAAATATTTCGGATGCCGATACAATTAATGAAATGTTTATTTCGGATACGGATGAAACTATTTTAAAACGTGCTTTCGAGATTTCCGGAATACAAGAAAAGCAAATTTCCGAAGAAACTGTTTTTAAAATTTATGTTCCGGTTTTCAAAACCGATTCGGAAACTGAAATTGATTATTTGAGAACACAACTTGACGACGAAACATATGTTTATTCGCATTGGCACATCCATATTTTGATTGCCGCAAATAATTATTTAAGTTATTATTCTTGTTTTTATGATTGGACTGAAAATGAATGCGATAATGAATTGTCAAATGAGTTTTATTATTTCGATATTGCAAGTATTAAAAGTGAATTGACGGAAATTAAATCAGCATTATCGGATGAAGATAGCTCGGAAAAAAAATATTTAAAGAAATTTGTAATAAGCAATGTTTCCGGTGATAAAATTGAGTTTGTTTCAGAAAAACCGGCATTAAAACTGAATGACGATTTCAGAACGGATACGGAAGATTTGGTTAAAAATATTCGTCATATAATTCGAAAAAAACGTTTCCCTGATGATGAATCTTATTCAGAGGAGGATATAGATTTTGAAATTGAGGATACCACAAATAAAGACAATAATGAATAATACCGATGATATAGCAGAAAAAATAATTTCTGAGATTGAAAAAACAGAAAAACGAATTGCTGAATATAAGGAATTAACTAAACCGACGGCTCCCGATTGTGCCATTGGCAGAGTTTCGCGTATGGATGCCATAAATAATAACAGCATTAATCTTGCTGCTCTTCGAAAAAGTGAGGATAAACTGAAAGGATTAAAATACATGCTTTCAAAAATTAACGATGATGATTTCGGTTTATGCGAAAGATGCAAGCAGCCGATACCGATTCAACGGCTTTTATTTATGCCTCAAAGTCAATTTTGTGTATATTGTTCCCGATAAATTAAACATTCCGATTAATGTATTCCGAATAATCTTTTACTTCAGGTTTGTAATCATTTTGTAACAACGGTGAAGCAATAATATAATCAGCCGTTGACCGATTGTTTGCCGTCGGAATATTGTAAAGAACAGCAATTCGTAATAATGCTTTTACGTCAACATCATGCGGTTGCGGTTGCATGGGATCCCAAAGAAAAAAGAATAAATCGATTTCGCCTTCTGAAATTAAAGCACCCATTTGCTGGTCGCCGCCAAGCGGTCCGGATTTTAATCGAATAACTCTGGGAACGCTTTTACGATGTTCTTTACATTTTATTGTAAGAGTATCTTCAACAAGTTTTCCGGTTGTCCCGGTGCAATATATTTTGTGCTTTGAAAGTTCTTCCCAGTTAAAATTAACCCATTCGATTAAATCTTCTTTTCTGTTGTCGTGTGCAACAAGTGCAATTGTTTTCATAGATAGTTTTTTAAAATACAAAAGTATGAATTGCTTTGTGAAATACAATTACAATGTGTTATTTTAATGTTAAGACTGTTTGGAAATAATATTAATCTGAGTTCGATATAAAAGTGAAACAAAATCTATTCTCTTACAACACTTTTAACGGTAAAAATATAAATCTTTTCAAACAGAAACTGCTATTTATAAAAAAACAGCTGAAATAATTAGTATAGCAGCTGTTTAACTTTTTATTTGTGGAGTCGGCGGGAGTCGAACCCGCGTCCAAACAAGTAACAAAAGTGCTTTCTACATGTTTATCTTTTTATTGGTTTTCGACATAAACCCGGGAAAAAGCACCCAAAATTTATGCTTATCTTTTTAATTTTGCTTTGACATCAAAGCTCTGTCAAAACTATCCCGATGTTGTCGGTGCCTCAAATCAAAAAGGAATCGGGCAATCCCTTTTGTGAGACATCTCGTCCCAAACTTGGTTCGGGATTAAGCATTAACTTACTAAACTTCGGTTACGCAGCGAGAGCATAATTGTTATTATTGCCTCTTATAGGTTTGATGAACAGTTTTACGAGTTAACCAACATTGCTCGACATGCTTACAAATTCATTATCCTTGCTGTCAAAACCAAAAACGACCCCAAGGTATTTTGTATCTTT
>JANTGL010000044.1 GCA_024762915.1 Bacteroidales bacterium
AATACAGCCCAATAAAAACCGATAAAACAACCGAAAACAATCCAAAACCCATTGTTAAAGAATTCATTTGTTTTATTATTATCAAAAACAAAAATTGTTTTTACAATTAGATATAAACCAAACAGATAAGTAATAATTAATTGTGAATTTGTAAAAAAAAATCGAAGTAATTTTTTCATTTGCTTTTTATGTAAATTTCTCGTAATAAAATACTTATAACTGTTATAATCATTAAATAGGATTTTAACTTATTTATTTCTTTGTTAAAATATTCAGAAAAAAAGATGTCAAAGATTAATAAAAACACTAAAATACAATATAAAATAAAACTAATATTTTTTTTATTGAAAATTTTCATTGTCTTATTCTACATGGTTTAAATAAAATCCCGGAATAAATCATAATATCTTTCCAAAAATAACTATATTTTGTCAATAATAAAGATGATATAATAAATGTTATTATCAATAAAATATTCTTCATAATTTTAATTTCAAACAAAAAGACGCCTGTAAGGCGTCTCTACATTATATATTAAAAATGTTGTGTGTCGATTATTCTATAAGTTACTTATATATTTATAGTTATCATAAACAACAATCCATTTTTCGCCTAAGAAAAACACTTTGTTTAAAGATGAACCGTTTTGGACCAATTCTTTAATTTTTGTTGACATTGCTACCGGAATATTATGATAAGAGAATCCTTTAGCGGCATATAAAACAATCCATCCGTCATCTTTTGTCAAAGCAACATTTTTCACTTTTTGATTTCGATATTTTAAATCAGATAATTTCTTTTTTAACAGGGAAGGAGTATTGTGTTGATAATAAGACTTATAGGTATACAAAACAACATCCCGATCTTTATAAATATCAATGCATTTAATTATTTTACCTTGTTGATTAATTTTTTTTAATCCGGAGAGAAGGTTTTCCGGTATTGAATCTGAGTAAAACGCATTATCTTCAGCTAGCAAAACCCATCCGGATTTATTGACAAAATCAATGTCTTTCAAGGGAATTTGTTTCTTATTTAATGTATCTAATTTATCGGATAATTTTGCAGGCATTGAAACGAATGAAAAACCGATATCACCGTATAAAATAATCCAATTTCCTTGTTGATTGAGTGCAACTGAAACAATCGGTAATTTTTGTTTTGAAATGGTGTCTAATTCAGATTTCAGTAATTCCGAATTGTTAATTTTTGTTTGTGCATTCCCCGAATAAAAAAATATCAGAAATGCAGTAACTAACAGAAAATTCTTTGTTTTCATGACCTTTGATTTTATGTTTTCCAAATTCTTTCGGCATTAATTTTATCTTTCTTTCTGAATGCATCCTCCAAGTTGATATTAAAACAATTTGCCAAATCAAACAGATAGTTTAACACATCGGCAAATTCCAATTCCAGTTCTTCATTGTTTGCAGCAATGTTTTTTTCTGCGTATAATCCGATTTTGTTTCTGACTGCTTTGGCTAATTCTCCGATTTCTTCCGATAGCAGTAAAAAGATTTCCAAATGATTATTTTTATCCCAACCGCGCTCATCAGCAATGGTTTTGATATAATCTTGTAAGTCTTTTATGGTCGGATTTTCAGGAATTTGAGCCATTTTATTCTCCGAAAAGTTCTTTTAACTTTTTAGCCAAACTGTCACCTCTCAAACCGTTTGCAATTATTTTTCCGTCTTTATCCAAAAGTACGGTATGCGGAATTGCTTTTACATTATATATTTTTGCGCCCTCGGATTGCCAGAATTTTAAATCGCTTACATGTATCCAAGTTAAATTATCGTCTTTTATGGCTTTTAACCAGGCATTTTTATCTCTGTCCAATGAAACGCCGTATATTTCAAATCCTTTGTCATGATATTTTTCATACAATTTTACATTGTTCGGGTTTTCCATTCTGCAGGGACGACACCATGAAGCCCAAAAATCAATTAAAACATAATTCCCTCTTAAAGAAGACAGTTTAACAATTTTTCCTTCGGGGTTTTGTAAAGCAATATCCGGAGCTTCGTTGCCGACTGATAATTTCTTAATATTTTGTGTTTTGGAAATAAAATCAGAAATTAATGAATTGGAGGAATACGCTTTTAAGCCGTTGCTTAATTTTTTGTGGTAAGAATAATAGTTATCCGTATTTAAAATATCGACAAAGAAAATACATACAGGTGATGACGGATTTTCATCAATCATTTTTTTCACGATTTCCACTCGTTTGTTTTCATCTCTTGTCGATCCTACTTTGCTGCTGTAATCATAATATAATTGTGATTGAACGGAATTAATAATTTTCGGGTTTCGAATATTTTTAACATCAATGGTAATTTCGGTTTGTTCACCGGGTTGCGGAAAGAAAACGGTATAATTTTGTTTGTCGAGTATTAATAAATAAAAATCAAATTTATTAAAAGTTGTTTCGAATTTAAAATTACCGTTTTCGTCTAATTTTTGAGTTTCAATTGTTTTGTATGAAAGATCTTGAAGTTGTATTTCTTTATATTTTGTATTATTAATTACTTTTCCTTTTAAAGTTGCATTTTTTGAAAAACTAAAAATTGAAAAAAGAATAAATGTTCCCGTAAGAATGATGTGTTTGATTGTCATTTGTTTGATTTTGAAATAAAAATTTTTGTTCCTTGTTAGATTATATAACAAAATAAAATCTGATTTATTGTTGATTTCAGGATTTATACTTAATTATTCATTTGCCTGTCCAGTCGCTCAGCATCTCTTATTCTGTTTTCTAAAATATTAATATATTGACGAGCATCTTTAAGGTGATAATCAGCATATGCTTTTTGAGCCCAATTGAGAGCAATATCAAATTTTCCGAATATTTCCGAAGCCAATGCCATATTGTAACAAGCACGTCCGGCTATTTTTATATCCGGATCATTTACGTACATTTTCCAGATATCAGCAGCATCTTCCCATTGTTTTGCATCTGCTTTGTATTTTGCATTTTTAAAATCGTCATTTCCTTTAACGAAATAATGCCTTGAAACCCAAATCCAATTCGGAGATATTCTGACAGCATAGCGTTTTCCGGCATAATAACCGGCATCTTTAACGGCATAAGCTTGTTTGGGCAAATTATTTTGTGCCTCTGCTTTTGTTCTTCCGTTTCTGTTCCATGCCTTACGATCCGTAAACACATTTTGATCGATTATTTTCTGATTTTTAGGATCATAAATTCGCCAACCGGCATTTATTGATATATCAATTGTTGCCCTATATTCCGTATAAGTAACATCTTTATTATCTTCTTTTACGGTTTTTTGTTGTGAACCGAATCTTTTTGATGTATTCGAATCAAATGTTTCTAATAGAATTAAGGCATCAGCTGAATAATCTCGGCATATTTGGCTGACTTGTTGCCACGGTAAAGGGGCCGGAAATTTTGCCGTTCCGGTTCCTCTCAGATTCAAACCGTCAGGAACGGTTATACTGAATCGCGGAGAATTTTGCAGACCGTCAGCCAACCCGTTTACGGTTCTTTGTGATGCTTCACGGTCAACAAATAATCCTTCTCCGGAAATGATGCCTTCAACGACATTATTAAATTGATTTCCGTTACCTTTAGCAGGCAAACTTCTGTTTACGACAGCCAGTGTTTTAATGTTTGACGGCACATATATTTCAGCCGGTTTTAAAACTTTTACGGATATTGACTTAGTTTTACATGAAACAAAACTGATTCCGATAATGCATATAATAAGAATTGATTTTGTTCGTTTCATATTAAAAATTTTAAAGTTTAAATCCGATTAATATAATATCATCGGTTTGGGGTGTATCTTTCATCCATTCTTCGATAATTTTATCTAAGATTTCATGTTGTTCTTCCATCGGTTTATAATGAATGTCTAATAATAATTGTTTTAAACGTTTTATCATAAATTTTCGGTTCTTCGGACCGCCGAATTGATCTTGAAAACCGTCGGAAAAGATATAAAACCATGACGGGGATTGAACATGAATAAGCTCTGCAGAATAATCTTTGGCTTCCGTTTGATAGCCTCCTATACCGCTGCGGCTGGCTTTTACTTGTTTCAATTCACCTTCCGTAATATACACCAAAGGATTTTTAGCACCCGCAAATTCAACCGTTTTATTTTCTTTATCAATAACGCAAAGAGCCATATCCATTCCGTCTTGGGACAATCCTTCTTTTTCTTGTTTTAGAGCTTTTATAACATAGTCATTCATTTTCTCAAGAATCGCATCCGCTTTTGTAATTCCGTTAGTATTTACGATGGTTGTTAAAATCTCACTTCCGATCATACTCATTAATGCTCCCGGAACGCCATGACCCGTACAATCAACAGCCGTGTAAATAATTTTACCGTCTTTTTCGGCATACCAATAAAAATCACCGCTTACGATGTCACGAGGTTTAAATAAAATAAAATTTTCAGGTAAGCCGGCGCTTATTTTTTCTTTTAAAGGTAACATCGCTTCCTGAATCCTTTTTGCATAGTTAATACTTGCCGTAATAGAAGCATTTTTTTGGCTGATTTCTTCATTTTGAGCCGACAATGTTTCATTTTTTGCTTCAATTTCTTCTTTTTGCAATTGAATTTCTTGTGTTCTTTCTTCAACAATACGTTTTAAATTTTCTCTTTGCTTTTTTAATCTGTAAACACTTAATTGAATAACTCCGTAAATAAATAAAATAAACAAAATAAAATAGCCTAAATATGCACCAAAAGTACGATACCACGGCGGCAGAATTTCAAAGGTATATTCAGCCGTTTTACTTTCAACATTGTATAAATTTTTAGCTTTTACGATAAATGTATAGGATCCCGGGCCTAAATTTGAATATTCTTTATCTGTTTTAAATTTCCAATCAGACCATTCAGTATCGTTACCTTGTAAAATAAATTTATATTGTATTTTTTCCGGTTCTTCATAAAAAACAGAAGAAAATGAAAATCGCATATCATTATATTCATAAGGGATTTTAGGGATTTCATTCGGATTTTGTAAAAGCACCATTATGCCCGAATCATTTTTAAAAGCACCTCCGAAAATCAGAGAATCATTTTTAATAAACTCCACTTTTCTGATTAATGCAGGAAAAGGTTCTTCGAATTTCTTTTTCATATCTAAATTATACAAAACAAAACCGCTTTCTGTCCCAACAACAAGCTCATTGTCAGATATTTGATTTATACTGAATATGTTGTTTTTAACTTTGTAAAACGGTGTTTTTATAATTGGTTGCGGTATATTATCTTTAAATTTTAGTAAGCCGAGTTCCCAAGATTGTTTATTTTTAATTTTCGGATCGTCAATTGCTTCTTTAAACCAAATATTTCCGTTACGAGATTGGTATAAATTCGTTATATTAATATCTTCCCCGAAAATTTCTTTAAATTCTTTATCTTTAATAAATTTTTGAGATTTTTTATCAAAAGTATAAATACCCTTCTTCGTTGTAAAAATAATACGATTATTAATTTTAAAAACATAATTACCATATATATCCGGTAAACCGTCTTTATCCGTAAATGTTTTGTTTTCGATAACCGAATCCAGTTTTATATTTAATTTTAGCCTGAAAACACCTTTGTTTCTGTCAGAAATCCAAAATGAACCGTCTTTATCTTCTTCCAGATGTCTGAAATTTCCTTTAAAGTTTTTAACGGCATGATTAAACTTCCAAGTACCGTCAGAATATGAAAAAATTGATAATCCGTGACCGCCGACAGCAAGAATTTTATCCGGGAAATCAGTTAATTTAATAAAACTTTTTACACTGTTTTTAGGTCCTATAAGATGAGCTTTATTTTCGGTTACTTGAAAAAATCCGGATTGACCGGCAAAAAGCAATGAATTATTTATTGTGTCAATCTTCCATATTCGTGTATGTCCCGTAGAATTTTCAATTTGTGTAAATTTTTTATTTTCAGTATCATTATTAAAAGTGAAATCTCTGTAAAACAAGCCCCCGGCACTTCCAATGTATAATTTGTTTTTATACAGAAAAGATGAACCGACAGATTCGCTCAAATTTGATTGGGCAGAAAAAACGGTATAAGGCAGATTTGCATATATAATTGAAATTCCGTCATTTGTACCAATCCAAATATTTTTATCTCTGTCTGTATAAACACACCACACGGTATTGTTTTGCAGACCGTTATCAGTAGATAAATGTTTTATAATGTGTAATTTATTATCAGTTATTATCATCCCTTTACCCCATAATCCGCCAAGAAAATAATTATCATTATAAACAGAGGGGTAAATTAAATTATATAAAAGCGGATTTCTGTCAATATTTTTTAAAGTCCCGTTTGATAAAATTTTAACACTGTCTTGCCAGCTTGTTATATATAAAGCATTATTCGGTGCCGGAAACATCCCAAAAGGTTGATTTTTTGTGTAAAAATCAGCAGTTCCTTTTACTACTTCTAACTTATCATTTTTAAATTCAAGAATTCCTCGGCCTTTTTCATGAATAAATATTCGGTCTTTAATTTTAAATGAACCCGTATAATTATTTTCGGGTTTTTCGATATCAATTGTTTTTACGGTATCATTTTCATAGATGTAAATTGTTTGTGGCGTAACAAAAACAGCATGATTATTTTTGGTAATTTGTACCTTTCTTACCATTGTAAACTGTTTCTTTTTTTCAGGGATCTTATCGGCTAAAGATTGGTATCTCATTCTGCCGTCATCTCCAATCTTTAAATATCCGAATTCACCGACACTGGCACCGACATATATTCTTCCGGTTTGATCTTTTACCAAAGAATAGATGTTCGGATCGCCGGGTAAAAATATTTTTCGCCAAGTTTTACCGTCAAATTCTAAAATATAGGTCTGATTGGCAAAATACATAATGCCTCTGTTATCCTGAACAATTGAAAATGTCTGATTGTTTCCGTCATAATCAACTCTGGTATAGTTTTTTATATACGGAATCCCTTTACTTTCAATTTGAGAAAATGAAATTGAAACTGAAAGGATGAAAAACAATGTGAAAATGTATCTTTTAATAGCCATTATGATAAAATTAGATGACAAAAATAAAAAAATATTAATGTAAATATTAATAAAACATTAATCGTGCCAAGCAGAATAAATTTTTTCCCCTTGTGCGTCAATTAATTCGTAATATAATTCTTTTATTGACAGCGTATTGTAATTAGTTGTAATCAGTTTGGATTTATAACCTAAAATGTTTAAAGTATTGCTGTTAATTTTTAATGCCTTTACACCGAAAAACGGATTCGGATTAAAAAACGGAATTTGTTTTTTGACCATTCCTTTAGAAAGAATTGTAACTAAAATATTTGTGTTGTTATTTCCTGTGCCGGCTTTAGAGTTTATACGATTTCCGGATAAATCATTGTAATTAATAAAATTACTGAAAAGTAAAATTTTATCGTTCACTCGAATCATATCAAAAACAGTTGCTTTCGCTTGCATTTTTACTTCATAAGTTTGAAGTTGATCATCCGGATTATAATGATATATGATTTGTTCCGAGTCATCGGAAATCGGATTTAATGATTTCCCGTTAAAAACAATTAAAAGTGTATTGTTAATATCATCATATTTCATTAATCTGGGAACGGTATTGTAGGATAGTTCTTCAGAAAATTCTTGTTTCCCTGAATTATTATATCGGATTAAAGTATTTTTAATTTCATCTCCGAAAGTTGTTGTAATCACCCAACAACCGTCATTGAATGCCGATGATACTAAATTGTAACTTTTGCTTTTATCGGAAGTTTTAATAAAATTAATATGTTTTTTATCTTTTGAATATCCGATAAATCCGTTTTGTTCATTATCATTAGTGACATAATATCCGTTAATCCATAATTGATTATTCTTTGTTTCATTAAATCCGGTTATCCGATAAACATCCGGTCCCGGAATATTTTCAACCGGATTAACAATTTTTTTAGAAATTAATTTTCCTTTAAAAATTAAAGAGTCGGTATCAATTTGATAAGTTAAATAATACATTTGTTTTTTCAGATTCAATAAAGCATCTTTCAACTTTGCATCAAAAAACAATTCTTGTCTGAAAGAATATGCTTTTAGTCCTTTCAAACCCCCGTATTTCGAGACATAAAAGTTGATATATTTTTTTATTTGTTCGGGTTTTATCGCTGACAGAAATACCTTATTGATACTGTCGGCATAATCTTTTTCTTTAAAAAAATTATTACAATATTCTGCTCGTTTTGAAATAGAAAATTTTGTTACGGAAACAGGATTGTTAATTTCTTTTTTAAAGAAATTTAAGAAGTTTAACTTCGTTTCATTTAATTTAAAAAGTTTAAGCAGTAATGAATTGTTATCAAACTTTTCGACTTTATATACAAATTTCTCATCTGTTTTAAATTTGGGGTAATGATCCGAATATTCCCCGTTTAAAACAGCATTAATTTTTGATTTAATTTCAGAATCAAGATTTGAAATTTCTGCTCTGTTATTTTTAATGATGCTTTCTTTTACTTGTTTGACATCATGAACCCATTTTTTATAATCCCATAGTAAAATGTTATTCTGCAGGAAATCTGAGTATGTTAATCCGTCTAAACGATATGTATTTATATTTTTTAAATTGTATGACTGATTGTAGTTTTGAATAGGGAATTTATTCAATGCTTCTTTATAAAGTTGAAAATAGATTAAAGTTGAATCAAAATCTGATTCCAATGTTTGCATTTCAGAAAGAAATTTTGATTCGTCACTTAAGTAAATATTTTTGATTTTTGTATAAGATGTATTAATATTCATAAAAATACTGACACACTCATTATAATAGTCGCTGCTTTTATTATAATAGTTAATAATTTTCACAACATTTTTTTCATAATCCTCAATATCTTCAATCTGAGAATTGATATAAGAATTTATATCTTCAATCTGTAATTTTTTACCTTTAGGAATAATCGGTGCATTTTTATAATACGAACGATTTTTCCCTTTTTCGTCTTTCATGTATAATTTTGCCAGATTAAAATATAATTTCGTATTGTAAATAAAAAGCTTTGTATATGTAAATTCTTTATAAGGATTATAACTTTTGGCCCATTCTTTTGCAATTATTCCGAGTTGGAAATATGTGTTGGCAAAACCGGGATTTTGTTTTTGGTAAGCTAATAAAAGAGTGTAAGCTTCATCTTTATTTCCGCTTAAAACAGATTTGTAAACAGCATCATATTTTATACGTTCGGCCGACAAAGTTATACTGCTTGTTAACAAAATAATGAGAGTGATTATAATGGTTTTTGTTCTCATAATATTTTTCTGATTATGATTTTATGTCAATAACTTTTAATTCAACACGTCTGTTTTTTGCTCTGTTTTCTTTCGTATCAGCCGGCAAAAAGGCAGGTTTGCTTTCTCCGTATCCTTTCGATACAATTTTATCTTTCGGAATACCCTTGTCAAATAAAAATTCTTTAACGGAAGCAGCTCTTCTTTTTGATAATTTTAAATTATATGAACCGGAACCGACATCATCCGTATGTGCAGAAATCTCAATTTTCATTTGAGGATTCGTTTGCATTAAATCAACCAAACGATTTAATTCAGTATAAGAACTTTCATTTAAATCTGCCGAATTTGTTTCAAAACGAATATCATTGAGTTTAAGTTTGGTGTTTTTTTTAAGGGGTTGAAGCTCAGCATTTAAAGAGTAGTCGGCATCTTCGTCAACTAAGTTAACCGTTGTATTATAAAAAGCATAACCTTTAGGCTTTACACTAATTTCGTATTGGGTTCCGTCACGCAGTTTAAGTTTTAATTTCCCGTCTTTTCCGGTTTTTATTTTTTTAATGATTTTTTCGTTGGTAGAAAGATTTGTTATTTCAACCAATGCTTCAACACCTTCTCCGGTCTCTTGATTGGACAGATTTATTTCATAATCGACCTTTTTCACTTGAAGTTCTATATCTCTTTCAAATTCACTGAATTGAACAACTCCTCTTAAATCCAAATCAAAAGAATTTCCTTTAAAGTGCTTATGTTTAACGTCTATATTATATTCTTTACCAATTGATAAATTTAAATTAAACCGGCCTTTTCCTAGGCTTGTGACGGGAATGTCCTCTTCACTTCCGGAAATTTTGTCAAAAACAGTAATTTGTGCAGGAATCGGTTCGTAAATTTCAGTATCATAAACATTCAGAATTAAATTGACATTTTTAAATAAAGTAATATTCTTTTGAATTTCCTGAAACTTTGTAATCTTTCTTGCGTCGAAATAGAAAAAGAAGTGAGAAAAATTTTTATTAAATACTTCAATACGGTATTTTTTGCCTTTTTGGAGGAACAGACTGTATTTTCCGTTTTTTTCATCCGTTGTTATTTTTGACAATATTTCAGATGTATTCGGATCAATGATGTTAATATTTGCTTTTAAGGGTTTCCCGGACTTCAGATCAGTCACATATCCGAAAAAAAGTGTCGTTTTTTCAGGCCGGAAACCCAAAGACAATTTATCTTTTACGATTTTTTCGTCTTTGGCATTTTTCTTTTTACTTTTAATTTGATAATATAAAGAATCCCCGGACAATGGAATGCTCGGATAGGCTTCATCTTGTGTATTATTAACAGTATCAATTAAAATCGGAGCTAACCAGGCATTTTTAGTAATTTTTTTAGTATAGTATAAATCGATACCTGTTTTTTTATTCCCTCTTACCGACATAAAATACAGCGTCTTACCGTCAGCAGCCATTCGAGGAGCTCTGTCACATGTTGAATTAACGGGTTCCGGTAATGCTTTAGGAGTTCCCCATGCAGTATCGTTTTTTTCGGACACGTATATTTTATAACATTCATAATCTTCAAATTCTTTATCTTCAAAGCGTCGGGCAAAATATAAGAATTTTTCGTCATAGCTTATAAACGGGTCTGTGTCATCACCGTATCCGTTAATCGGTTCTTTCATTTTAACGGGAGAAGACCAAACGCCCTTTATCTTTTTTGTATAATAAATATCAAAACTAGCATTTCTGTCATCTTCTAACATGCTGAAATAAATAACAGTTGCATCAGAATTATAGGTAGGAGCATCAATATACCAGCCCAATGAATCATAGATATTAACAGCATCAATCGGAATTGGATTTGACCAAGTTCCGTCTGCTTGTTTCTTGCTTTCTTCCATACGCCGATATTGTTTTGTCTGACTGATAAAAACAACACTTTTTCCGTCGTAACTGACATAAGGAGCAATTGTTCTTTTATCTGTTAAATTTAAAGGTTCAGGGAGAAATTCTGCGGTTTGGGCAATTCCCGTAACAGAAAAAAACAAGAAAAACAAGATGATACCGGTTTTTTCAGTAAAGATTTTAATTCTCATAAAATACATTTATCATACAAATATACAAAAGATGATTCATTCAATTAATATTTTTTTGATATTTGCATTCAAAATTTACATTTGTATCAAATTTAGAAACTTTAAAAATGGGAAAAACATTCGTTGAAAAAATTTTAAATGCCGATACCGGGGCAATTGTATTTAAAAAACCGGATATTATCTTAACTCATGACAATACATCAAGTATTAAAAAAACATTTGAAAAAATGGGAGGTACAAAAGTTGCCGATCCCAATCAATTGTTAATTGTTTTGGATCATAATGCTCCGCCTACAACAGCTGCCCTTGCAACACAATATCAAACAATCAGGGATATTGTAAGAGAACAGAAAATAAAAAAATTCTATGATGCCGGAAAAGGAATTTGCCATCAAATTATGTCATACCATGCAGAACCTAAGATGATTATTGTCGGTAGCGACAGCCATACCTGCACTGCCGGTGCATTTAATGCATTAGCAGCCGGAATTGACCGAACCGAAGCAGCGGGATTGTGGAAAAGAGGTGAGACCTGGTTCCGTGTTCCGGAAAGTTTAAAAGTTACCCTGACAGGAAAATTACGAAAAGGTGTTTATGCAAAAGATATTTCTTTGTGGATTATCGGCATGATCGGTTCGGACGGTGCTAATTATATGTCCATTGAATATCATGGTGACGGGCTTAGAACACTCGGAATTTCCGAACGAATGACATTGGCGAATTTAGCGTCCGAAATGGGTGCAAAAAATGCCGTATTTCCGGCGGATGAAGTTTTGGCAAGATTTTACGGCAAGGAAATAATTGACGGTATTTGGGCAGATGAAGATGCTCACTATGCAAAAAAAATTGAAATTAATTTGGATGAATTATTTCCCGTAGTTGCGGCTCCGCATCATGTAGATAATGTAAAAGCCCTTGCAGAACTTGCCGGAACACCTCTGCAACAGGGATTTATAGGAACCTGTACGAACGGACGAATTGAAGATTTGCGACAAGCAGCCGAAATTTTAAAAGATAAAAAAGTAGCAGACGGTTTTCAACTTTTGATTACACCGGCATCACAGAAAATATATTTGCAGGCAATGAAAGAGGGATTAATTGAAATTTTCCTCGAATCGGGCGCAAATGTTTTATCGGCTTCATGCGGTCCCTGCCTCGGAACCGGACAGGGTATTCCCGCTGACGGATACAATGTTATTTCTACGGCAAACAGAAACTTCCTCGGTCGTATGGGGAATAAAAATGCAAGCATCTATTTGGCATCACCGGCTAATGTAGCAGCATCTGCTTTGAAAGGTGAAATTACGGCAGCTTTTAATTTTGATAAAAACGCTAAATTTCCGTATAAAAGAGCGCAAAGTGCAACCTTAACGATTTCGGAAAATGAAAACAGGCGTACGGAAAACGGTGTTTGGAATTATGCCGATACAAATGATTTGAATACCGATCAAATGTTTGCCGGAA
>JANTGL010000045.1 GCA_024762915.1 Bacteroidales bacterium
AAGATTAAAAACTCCGGAAGTTTCCACACCTTGAAAATCAGACTTATAAATTGCGGGTACCATCGAAAGTGCGTCTTTAAATTCAGCATCTTTTGTTTTAAAAGTGATATCAAGATTGATGTCATCGGAAGGCATTTCAACTTTCCCGTCAAAACCCAAATCTATTTCATTAAGTTTTAAATTATTTTCTTTAAAAGTATAAACAGAATTAGTCAAATCGGCAGATAAACCGGATTTAAAAACCGTTTTAACTTTGTTAAGATATTTTATACCGCCGGATGCAACCGTCATCGTATCCGAAGTCATATTAATATTAAGGTTTGTAATATCTTCGGTCATATCGCCGGAAAGAATAAAATTAAGGTTTTTTAATTGTGCATATACATCACTTGATTTATCATCGTATATAATGTTTCCGTTTTTGATTTCAAACTTTTTTAAATTCAGTTTAAAACTTGAACTTTCGGATGTTGTATCAAGTTCCGAAACCGTTGTATCTTCTTTTGCGATATCGTAATTTGCTTGTCCGTTTTCCAGAACTTTAACATAAATATTCGGTTGATTTAAAATAATTCGCTTTACTTTTATTTCATCACCTGAAATCACGCTCATTATATCCAAAGTAGCCGTTAAATTCTCAAAATCGACCAATGTATCAAGCGCAAAGGTATCAATCCCCGTAATTGTCAGGTTTTCAACTTCTGCCGTAATATTCGGGAAATTACTGATTAAAGATAAATTGATATCCGCAAACTCAACTTTTGCATTTAAGCTGTTATTGGCTTCATCTTTTGCAGCTTCAATAATTTTTCCTTTAAAAATCATCGGCAGTAAAAGAATTACGGCTACAAGAATGATTATTATAATAAACGTGATTTTCAGAAATTTTTTCATGTGTTTGGTTTTATTGTTTTCAATGGTCACATAGCCTGCCTAACGGCAGTCAGGGAACACCCGCATGTGAACATTCTTTATTCTGTTTATTTTATGAAACTGCATTAGTTTTTCACTTGGATGTAAAGTTTTTAGACCGGATGTTTCATGGCATTTTTTTTAAAGTATGACGGTAAAAATACAAAATATATGATTGTAAATATAAAAAAAACAAAAAAAGGAACAAATAAATTTGTTCCTTTTATATTTAAAAAAACCTGTTGTTTTACAATAAATCACTTGCTAATTCCGCCAAATAACTTCTTTCGCCTTTCATTAAATTAATGTGAGCAAATATATCCTGGCCTTTCATTCGGTCTGTTAAAAAAGACAATCCGTTCGATTTTGAATCTAAATACGGGGAATCGATTTGATTTATATCACCCGTAAAAACGATTTTAGTGCCTTCACCGGCTCGGGTCACAATGGTTTTTACTTCCAAAGGCGTAAGATTTTGTGCCTCGTCAATAATAAAATAAGCATTTGACAAACTGCGTCCTCTTAGATAAGCTAAAGGAGTAATAACTAATTTTTCTTCTTTTAATAACTCGTCAATTCGTGCAAAATCTTTACTTTGCTTTCCGAATTGATGTTTAATGACGGTAAGATTATCAAACAGAGGTTGCATATACGGACCGATCTTTGCTTTTTCGTCACCGGGTAAAAACCCGATATCTTTATTTGCCAAAGCAACAATCGGACGTGCAAGCATAATTTGCTCAAAATCACGCCTTTGTTGTAATGCTGAAGCCAATGCTAATAAAGTTTTTCCGGTTCCGGCTTTCCCCATTAATGAAATTAATTTAATTTTATCGTCAAGCAAAGCTTCCATGGCAAATGTTTGTTCGGCATTTCTCGGTTTAATACCGTAAGCCGTTTTTTTACTGACTTTTACGATTGTTTCTTCAATATGATTAAATTTTGCCAAAGCACTGGAAGTTCCGCCTTTTAAAATAAAGAAACTGTTCATTCCGGGTTTCGGGTCTAGATTAAATTCTGATAAAGCTAATCCGTCGTCTTCCTGATACATTCGAGAAATCAATTTATCATCAATATTATCATATAAATTAACTTCTTTCTGTAATGCTTCAATATTTTTAACGACATCGGTTTTATAATCTTCGGCTTTAATACCCAAAGACTTAGCTTTCATTCTGAGATTTATGTCTTTACTGACCAGAACAACATTTTTATCAGTAAAGTTCTTAGAATAATAATCAGCTACGGACAGGATTCTGTGATCCGGTTTATCTTCCGAAAAAGATGCTTTCATCTCATCGGAATAAGGTTTTCCGAGTTCAATTTTCAAAAGACCTTTACCTTCTCCCAATTCAATACCTCCGTTAAATAATTTATCACCGGCTAATTTATCCAGTTCACGCATAAATTCACGCGCATGATAATTAATTTCCTCACTGCCTTTTTTGAAATTATCCAATTCTTCGAGTACAGTAATCGGTATCACTACATCATTATCTTCAAATTGCAATAAACTTGAATAATCATGAAGAATGACATTCGTATCCAAAATAAATGTTTTTTTCGCCATATTTTTGTCTTTATTAATGTATTTATTTTCTTCAAAAGTAAATATTCTTTTTCCGCTTTCAAAGTATTACAACGATTATTTTAAATTTGCATTGTTAAGAAATATTAATTTGTACATTGTGACTTATAAAGAAACAATTTCATATCTGTTCAACAAATTACCTATGTATCAAAGGCAGGGTAAAACAGCTATTAAAAAGAACTTAGATAATATTATTGAACTTTGTAAACATTCCGGAAATCCTCAAAACAAATTCAAAACGATTCACGTCGGCGGAACTAACGGGAAAGGCTCTGTATCACATATTCTTGCATCAATATTACAAACGTCAGGATACAAAACGGGGCTCTATACATCACCGCATTTAAAAGATTTCAGAGAACGCATAAAAATAAACGGTGATATGATTTCTGAAAAAGAAGTAATCACCTATGTGGGAAAAAACAAACCCTTTTTTGAAAAACTTCAACCGTCTTTTTTTGAAATGACCGTTGCATTAGCTTTTGAATATTTTGCGCAACAAAAAGTTGACATAGCCATTATTGAAGTCGGCTTGGGAGGCAGATTAGATTCAACAAATATTATTAATCCGATTCTTTCCGTGATTACCAACATCAGTTTTGACCACACACAAATGCTCGGAAATACCTTAAAACAAATAGCATACGAAAAAGGAGGGATTATTAAAGAAAACACGCCCGTTATTATAGGAGAATATCAAAAAGAAGTTGCCGACTTATTTATAACTAAAGCAAAAGAAAAGCATGCTCCGATTTATTTTGCGGATAAAGAATATTCTTCCGAATATGAGATGTTAAGTACTGACTACAAGCAAATTCTGAATATAAACAAAAATAAAAAGTTGATTTATGTTAATTTAAAAACAGATTTAATCGGCACCTATCAAAAGAAAAACATTATTTGTACCTTAAAAACGATTGATATTCTAAAAGATCAATTTTCTGTTTCAAAAGAAGCTGTTTATGAAGGTATTTTGAATGTTAAAAAAAATACAAATTTTATGGGCAGATGGCACATAATGGGATATAATCCCTTGATTATTGCCGATACCGGACATAATGAAGCCGGTATTAAAGAAATTATTTCTCAAATTAAAAACACCGCATATAAAAAGTTGCATTTTGTTTTCGGAGCGGTAAACGATAAAAATCTTGATTCTATTTTAAGCATACTTCCCGTTGATGCGCAATATTATTTTACCAAAGCCAAAATCCCCAGAGCTTTGAATGAAAATATATTATCAATAAAAGCTGAAAAGTTTCATTTAAAAGGGAGAAAATTTTTAACGGTTAAAGATGCTTATAAAGCAGCAAACCAAAATGCATCAAAAGAAGATTTAATTTTTATAGGGGGGAGTACATTTATTGTTGCAGAAATTATTTAATTTTTATACGGAAAATGATTGACTTTTAATCAAAAAATATCTCTTTTATTAAGTATTTTTAGTATATTGCAAGAGTATTTAATTATTATGAAAATAAAAATCTTAAAATATTGCCTTTTAGTATTCACTTCTGTTGCAGTATTTTTTATTTTTCCTTCTTTCATTTTCAGTCAAAGCACCAAACAAAATTTTGATGCATCAGACACCTTAAAACTTATTAAAATTTTAGAGTTTTCGGAACAGAACTGCAAATCAAATCCTGACAGTGCATTATTTTATACAAATCAAATAATATATTCTTTAAAAGATACTTTAAATAATTTTTATTTACAAGCTGAATATTTGAAAGGACGAATTTTATACTATTTAAAAAACAGAGATTCTTCAATATTTTATTTTAATAAAATCATAAACCATGCGAATGAATTAAATAATCCTACAAAAGAAGTTACCGCATATAACTATATCGGATTGTGTTATCAGGATATGGGAAAATATGCAAAAGCTTTAAAGAAATTTCAACAGAGTATCGAAAAAAGCAAACAATACGGATTAATATACCGCGAAGCGGCAGCATTAAACAATTTATCATTAATTTATGATGAATTGGGTTTTTATGATAAAAGTTTAATCGCTTTATCAAAATCATTAAAATTATTTCAGGACTTAAAAGATCCTCTTGCCGTAATGAAAACATATAATAATCTCGGATTATTAAACCAAGAAATGAAAGATAATACATCTGCTGAAGAATACTTTCTTAAAACTTTAGCATTAGCAAATAAGACAAATAATAACAAAACAAAAGCAAAAATATACCTTAACTTAGGTTATTTATATACCGGAATGCATAAATATACGAAAGCGTCGGAGTATTTAAAAAAAGCTTTGCCTTTATTCAAAATTACGGGAAACAAGGAGGAAATTGCCCAAAACTTCACCTTCTTCGGCGATGTTTATTTTAAATTAAAACAATATAAAAAATCTATATCTTATTATAATAAAGCGTATCAAATATATGAAAATAAAGCTTCATTGGAATCCAAAATTTATATTATTAACAATCTTGCGAAAGTAAATATTGCCGATAATAATCTCAGTAAAGCCTATACTTTTCTGAAACAAGAACAACTGTTACTCAAAGAGAATTCCGAAAAATCTCTTAATGAGGATTATTATAAAATATTTTCTCTTTATTATGAAAAAATAAATAATTATTCGAACGCTTTAAGATATTATAAAAAATATTCCGAAATAAAAGACAGTTTAGCACAAACTAAATTTAACGAAAAAGTTGCAAAACAAAAAATTTTATTTGAAAATAATCTGCAACAAAAGAAAATAAATACACTCAACATCCGAAATAAAACCGGTCAGGTAATTCAAGAACATCAATCTGAAAAAATCAGAATTATTATTTGGTTAATAATTGCCGCATCCGTAATAATTGTACTGGGAATTTTCGTAACAATATACATTTTCAGACAATTAAGAATTAAAAATAAATTATATGTTGCGATTCAAAAGAACAGAAAAATAGTACTGGAAAAAAATTACGAAATAATTCAGCAAAATGAAGAAATAAAATCACAAACGGATCAATTGTATCAAATTAATGACGATTTAATGCAATTAAAAACAGCAATTGATGCAACAAATAATGCCGTTGTAATATTAGATAAAGAAGGCAACTTTGAATGGGGAAATAAAGGTTTTGATCGTTTATATGATATTACTTTTGAAGATTTCAGAAAAAAATTTCCAAATATTTTAGATGCATCCAAGAATTCTTCTAATTATGTTGAAATGTCCAGGGTTATAAAAAATACAATAAAAAACAAAACTTCCGGAAGTTATGAATTTTCAACATTAAATAACAGCGGAGAAAAAACTTGGATAAAAACAAACATCAAAGCCGTTACTGATTTAAAGGGAAACATTCAAAATATCATCGTAGTAGATACGGATATCACGGATAGAGTTCAAACAGGCAGACTGTTGGAAATGAAAAATTATGAACTTGAAAAACAAAGAGAAGAAATAAATTCAAGTTTAAGATATGCCAAAACAATTCAGAATGCCATACTTCCTTCAATCGGAAATATGCTTTCAAGAAATAAGTTTTTCTTAATCTATTTACCAAAAGACATTGTTTCGGGAGATTTTTACTGGTTTTCCGGTAAAGATGAGAGTCCCTACACATTTTATGCGGTTGTTGATTGTACAGGGCATGGTGTACCGGGTGCTTTTATGAGTATGATAGGTGCCCGATTGTTGAATTATATCGTATCTGAAAAAAACATAAATTTACCCTCTGAAATTCTTGAACAAATGAATCTTTCGGTTAAACTTGCCTTAAAACAAAAATTATCGGGTAATAAAGACGGAATGGATATTTCAATCGTTCGATTAGAAAAAATGCCGGATATGAAAACGAAAATTATTTTCAGCGGTGCGAAACAATCCATATTTATTTATTCAAAAAGAGAAAATACGGTAACAAAAGTTCGCGGAGATATTAAAACAATCGGCGGTTATTTTGATGATGATATCCCTTTTACAAATAAAAAAATAATAACCGAAAAAGATGATATAATCTACCTGCTGTCTGACGGAATTATCGACCAAAATTCTTCTGAAGGGAAAAAAATAGGGACTGCAGGATTCCAAAAAATACTGACGGAAATTGCTGAATTGCCTTTGAATGAGCAGAAAGAAAAAATAACTGAAATATTAGATTCTCATAAAAAAGACACCAATCAAAGAGATGATATTACAATATTAGGAATCAAAATTGATTAATTTAAAAAAAATATTTACTTTCGTCAGATTAAAACAACCTCAATATAAAATACATATGAAAATCTTAAGTCGCTTTATTTTCATTTTTGCAGTTACTGTTTTCTTGTCTAATCAAGCAAAATCACAAGTTTATTATAATATAAATATTGCATTGGCCGATCCGGAGAATGTTGATTCACTCGATTTAAACAATGCTTATTTGGATAATCTGCCGAAAAATATCGGAAATCTGGAAAATTTAGTCTATCTGGACTTAAGTTTTAATAACTTAAAAAAACTTCCTTCAAGTTTTGCTAAACTAACCAAACTTGAAACTTTAATAATTGAAGAAAATCAATTAAAAGAACTTCCGAATAATTTCGGAAATCTTAAAAATTTAAGAATATTAAATCTCTCCAATAATAAAATTGCCGAGTTACCTAAAAACTTCCCGGAACTCATTAACTTAACGGAATTAAATCTTTCGCATAACAGAATTGTTGAAATCCCTAAAGAAATTTCTAAATTAAGTAACTTAAAAATATTGAACCTTTCAAAGAATAAAATTGTTGAAGTCGGGAATTTCAACAAATCAGAAAAATTAGAACTGTTAGATTTAAGCAAAAATAAACTTGTTGAATTTCCGAAATCCGTCGTAAAAATTCCGAACCTTAAAGTTTTAAAATTAAATAAAAATAAAATTACGGCTTTAAGCGATAAAATTAAAGAGCTTAAAAATTTGGAAGAATTGGATATGGAATATAATAAAATGGATGCTTTTCATCCGGTTATTTATGAACAAACTAATCTCACACGAATTAATTTCGGATTTAATAAAATAAAAGCAATTCCGAAAGGACTGCTTGAAACGGACACGCTGAAATATCTTGATTTAAGAGGAAATAAAATCCCTTCAAAACAAATAAAAGAATTGCGTGATTCATTAGTGAATTGTGATATTAATATGCGCTTGAATACCAACGAACTTCAAAGTGCCGTTGAATATACATCAATGGAGGAAGCACTTAAAAAACCTGAAAGTGTTTACATTTTAAGTTTAATAAATACGCCGGTTATCCCGAAAGAAATAGTGAAATTTTCTAATTTACAATCATTAAATTTAGAAGATAATAATATTTCAAAACTTCCTTATCAGATCGGAGAATTAACAAATCTTGAGATATTAAAATTAGCAAGAAACAGTATTTCCGTAATTCCGAAAGCAATTAAACGACTGAAGCATTTAAAAATGTTAGATTTAAGGGATAATGAAATTTCCTCTGTTCCCGAAGATATCGGGGAATTAAAAGAATTGCAATACATTGACTTGAGACAAAATAATTTAAGCTCATTGCCGCAAGCTATTTGTAATCTTCCGAATCTTGAAGTATTAAGTATTGAATCGAACAGTATTACTCAACTTCCCGAAAATATCGGAAATTTAAAAAATCTTGTTACGCTTTTTGCTGCTAAAAATAAATTAGAAATGCTTCCGAAAAGCATCGGAGGATTAAAAAATTTAACGGAATTAGACATCAATCAAAATGTAAATTTAAGTGAACTTCCGAAAGAAATCGGGAAATTGGAAAACTTGATAAAACTTTCTGCCGGTAACAATAATCTGAAAAAAATTCCGAAAGAAATCGGTGATATCAGAAATCTTTCCGATATTAATTTTCACGGAAACTTTTTAGATTCACTTCCTGCAAGTCTCAGCAATCTTGAATATTTAATTATTTTAGACCTCAGCTCCAATAAGTTTGAGACTTTTCCTGTTGTCGTGACTGAAATACCCAATTTAAATAAGCTTTCGGCAAGTGATAATAAATTTAAAACCTTACCTCCCGAAATCGGGAATTTAATGTTTCTTGAAGAATTGGATTTATTCGGGAATCAATTGACTGAAATCCCGAAAGAAATAGGAATGATGGAATCTTTATCAATATTAAATCTTTTCGGTAATCAATTAACAAAACTTCCGCCCGAATTTGCAAATTGTCTCAGTATTCGTTCTGTTGATTTGAGAATGAACCCGATTAACGAAGGGGAGAAATATAAAATTAAGACCTATGTGAACGGAGCAGAAGTCAGGTTTTCATCCGAATAAATTAATCTAAACTCAATCCGGATTTTTTACTTTCAGATACAATTTGCGCAAATTTTATCGGATCTAAATCAAGAAAAAAATAGTTTACGGGATTTACGGGCTTATCATTAAATCTTATTTCATAATGCAAATGCGGAATTAGTGATTTCCCGGTCATGCCGACAGTTCCGATTTTTTGACCTTTTTTTACGGTTTTTCCGACGCCGACATTCAATTTATCCAAATGTGCATAAACCGTTTTATAACCGTTTTTATGATTAATAACAATACGTTTTCCTAAACCTCTTTTTCTTCCCGATTTTTCCACTTTACCGTCGGCACAAGCAAAAACGACAGTCCCTTCAGGAACGGCAAAATCAATTCCCGGATGAAAAACCAATGATTTGTAGACTTGATCAATTCGTTCGCCGTATCCGTACACGGGATATTTAAAATCAGAATTATAAACCGGCTGAATTGACGGTATATCTTTCTTTGATTTATCAACAGAATTTAAAACGTGTTTGTAAAATTCAGAAAATTTAGTTTTCTCGTTTTGAGCAGCTTTTCTGTTTTTTAAAAGTCTTTCCGTATTATTTTCAACAATTGATTTCGTATCCTTTTCAGAAAATTTTAAATACGGATTGTTGTTTTCAAAAGCAGTATTATCGGGTAAACTTTTAAAAACCGCCTGATAAATAATTTCATCCTTTTTTATCAATTCTTGCAAATATGCTTCATTCTGAATTTTACGAGCCATTAATTTATCATATTGCTCTTGAAGAATTTGATTTTCAAAAGCTTTTTGTTTCTTAATATTAATATCAAAAAATAATACATAAACAAAAAATATACTTACGGCAATAATTAAAGAACCGATTATAACAGATAAAAAGCTTATTAATTGTTTTTGCCTTTTAGTGCGTTCGTTATTTTCAAACTCTAAAGTTTCGGGATTATATTTATATTTTCCGTGTGACATTTTTAAAAATTTTGACAAAGTTAAAAAAACTAAATCGTAAAAATCAAATATTAGATAAATTTGATTTATTTAGTTATTTTTGCAAAACATAATTCTGAAATATTTTTTCAATTGAAAGGAAAAACATGAAATTCAAAAAGTTTATTAATTTTATTACACAAAAGAAATTCTTAATTCACTACGGTATTGCATTATCAGTTATCATTCTCGTTTTATCTGTTACGTTTTTAAGTTTAAGAATTTCAACACATCACGGTCAAACCCTTTCTGTTCCTGATTTCTCGGGAATGAAAATAAAGCAATCTCGAGAAATTGCAAATGCAAAAAACCTTCGAATTGAAGTCATTGATTCGGTTTATAACGGAGCCGGAAAAAGAGGAACAATTATAGATCAAAATCCGCCGCCTGATATTAAAGTAAAAGAAAACAGAAGAATTTTTGTGACGATAAAATCGGTATTACCGAAAATTATCAAAATGCCGAATTTCATTAGCACAACTTTAGTACAAGCAAAAGCAGATATTGAAACATACGGATTAAGAATCGGAAAATTAAGCTATGAACCTTCAATTTTTGATAATGTCGTTTTAAAACAAAAATATAAAAATGCAGATATCGAACCGGGAACAGAAATTCCTCAAGGTGCTGATATAGAGCTTATTCTCGGAAAATCACATGATTTGGGAAATACCGTTACACCGGATATTTACGGATTAACTTTGGAAGAAGCAGAATTGGAAGCCGCAGATTTCATGTTAAATATAGGTACGGTTTTATACGACCAAACGGTGAAAACACATGATGACAGCATTGCAGCAAAAGTAATCAGACAAAGACCAAAACCAAACATTGTGTATGAACCCGGAGAACAAATTGATATTTGGTTAAGTTTACACTCCGATTCATTAAATATAAAATAATTAAAATATTCCCGGAGCTTTTACGTTCTTGATATGATTTATTAAATATTTTTCTAAATGAAAATTTTTCTTTCTGTTCTCATAAGTTTACTGTTCACCTTTGATATTCTTGCTCAAGAATATACAATTTCGCTGAACGGCAATCCTCAAATAAAATCTTATCTTAAGAAACATCCGAATTCCGAAAAAAAATATACTGCAAGCAAAGATCCTTTAGAATTACCTTTTTGGGATGATTTTTCCGACAGCAATATGTATCCGAATTCAAATCTTTGGCAAGACCAAACCGCTTATATTAACAATACATTAGCAGTCAATCCGCCCTCAATCGGTGTTGCAACGATGGATGCCGTTAATTCACAAGGTAATATCTATGAAAATGCCGATTACAATACTGAATTTATTGCTGATTCTTTAACGTCACAACCGATTAATTTAAATTATCCCGGGAATACAACTATTTTTTTAAGTTTTTTTTATCAACCGCAAGGGATTGGTGATGCACCTGAATCGGAGGATTCTTTATTTCTGGAATTTTACGCTCCTGATGACGGGCAATGGAATGAAGTATGGTCGGTTGCGGGATCTGATAATAAAGACTTTACTTTTGTGATATTAGCTGTTGACGAAGATAAATATCTTAAAAATAATTTTCAATTCAGATTCAGAAATTATGCAAGTCTCGGAACATCAACCTATCCGAGTTTAGCAACAAATTGTGACTTTTGGCATATCGATTATGTGTATTTGAATAAAGACCGAACAATTAATGATACCGTATTTCATGACATTGCTTTTAACGCTCCCCTACACTCTCTGTTAACAAATTATGAGTCCGTCCCCTGGAAACATTATAAAGAAACAAGCTCACAAACTTTAAAATCGGATATTGACATTGCATTTAAAAATAACGATAATGTTTCGCGGCTTGTTGACAGTTTGAATTTTATTTTGGAAGATTTAAACGGGAGTTCCGTAAATCAATATTGGTTTGCCGGAACATTTACCCCCTCACCTTTCCAACAATCTGACATAACTTTATCCGGACAACCGTTTTCTTTTCCGGAAAACACAAATAATTCTTCTGATTTTAAATTAACTGCACGAATTGTTACGGATACTTATGATTCTGCACAAAATAATTCAGTTTCTTACATTCAAACATTCAAAAACTATTACGCATATGATGACGGCAGTGCGGAAGCCGGCTACGGCATTTACGGAAACGGTACGAAATACGGACAAGTTGCCCTCAAATATGCCCCTTTAAAACAAGATTATTTAACCGGTGTATCTATGTATTTCACGCAAGCATTTCAAGATGCTTCTCAAAAATATTTTTGGATTTATATTTGGAATGTTGACGAAAACGGTTTACCCGGCGATACCCTGAAGACGATTGAAGGCATTCGTCCCGAATACGAAGATGAGCTGAATAAATTTCATTTTTATGAATTTGAAGAACCCATTCAAATTAACGAAGATTTTTTTATCGGTTGGACACAAACGACCGAAGATAAATTAAATATCGGTTTTGATTACAATTCCGTAAATAACGATAAAGTGTATTACAATATATCGGGTGAATGGATACCATCTTCCGAACAAGGCAGTTTAATGATTCGACCCGTTTTCGGCGACACACAAAGTTCCGTTTCGGAAATATCTCCCGAAGAATTAAGAATTTACCCGAATCCTGCCGGTAATTTTATACATCTTGATTTCAATAAAAATTCCGAAAAAACATACAGTGCAGAAATATTTAATCTGCAAGGCAAACGTGTTTTTTACCGACAACATATTGAACAAAACACCTTAAATATTCAAAATCTGCAAAAAGGTATTTATTTTATCAGAATAAGTGATAATCAATCGAAAACATACAGTTCGAAATTTATTAAAAATTGATTTGCAAAAATACTTTGGTCTGGATTGATACGATTACGGTGCCGGGTTTTATGATGCGCAACCTATTTGCTTGAAGTAATAACAATTGATTTTTTATGGAAAACTGTTTAGTGAAAAATAGTGCGACTAAGGCAGGAGCCATAGCCGAACGAGGAGCTTAAAGAACGTACTGAACATATTAATAATTCTATATACAGATAATGAAAATTAAAACCTCAATATTTGTTTCGTTTTT
>JANTGL010000046.1 GCA_024762915.1 Bacteroidales bacterium
CTTAATGCCCAAGACACACGTTTCAATACATCTTTTGCAAAAGGCGAAGCGGCACCTTGTTTGGTCATACTGCCTATTTCTTCATTATCAAAACAAACCATCACATTCGTGGCTTTTCCGGCATCGCTGTCAAACAATGCGGCAACTCCGGCATGCACCATCGATAAATCGTCAATTCTGCCCGAAGAAATAAATTCTTGTTGTTCTCCGATTATAGCACCTTTTTCGGTTTCATAAAGGTTCAAATCAAAATCTAAAACTTCTTCCTTTTCGACATTCAAACTTTGAGCAATCAAATTCAACAAATAATCTTCTTTTTCAAAATTCTCTTTTACCAAACCGCTTATCGGAAGCATATCAATTTGCTTATTAAACGATTTTTTTTCGTTAATATCACGATTTAAATGAATAGCCAAATTCGGAATAACCAAAATCGGTTTTCTGATATTCAAAGATTTAACAACCGGGCGATAAGGATTTTCACTTCGCAAAGCAACGCGTCCGGCTATTGATAAGGGACGATCGAGCCAAGTGCTTAAAATTGCACCGCCGTATGTTTCAACATTTAATTTAATATATTCGCCTTTTCCGGTCATCACCGGTTCGGGTTTTATTTTTAATGACGGCGAATCGGTATGTGCCGCAATAATCCGGAAACCTTCGGTTTCTATTTCTCCGTTTCCGACAATGAAAGCTATAACGGAAGTTGAATTTTTGGTTGTAAAATAGCGTCCCCCTTTTTCTAAATTCCAACTTTCGCCTCTGTGCAATTGCTTAAATCCTTTTCGCAGTAATGCGGCTTTAATATTTCTGACGGCTTGATATGCCGTAGGACTTTCGTGTAAAAAATCAATTAAATCTTCGGTAAATTTGATGTTTCTTTCCATAAATTAAATATTAGATTGTGTTTTTATAGTTAGTTTACAAATATAGAAAAAAAAATACTGCTTTTTTATTATTTTTATTCGACATTTCGTTTTTATTATGTCTTTTTAATAAAATAAACGTATTTTTGTGTAAACATAATATTTAATTATATGCTGACAATAAATAAAGACAGTACAATTAATTTTTATTCTTTGAACTATTTGTATGAAATTCATACTGTTGAAGAGAAGATGGAATTGTTACAAAAAAAATACAATAAGACATTTAAGGAATTTGAAACAAAAGTTTTAAATATGGAGCAAGAAAATTTTGAAATGTGGGAAGATTACCTTGAATGGAAATCTTATTTCAAAACGCATAAAGATTTAGTTTTAAAGAAAAAAATGTTGGAAAAAGGTGATTTTAAAATTTCTTAAAGAAAGTAAAGTTGTTAAATCATTCTTTGTAAAAGATTTAAAAACCTTTACAAACGGATTTTATATAAAAGTGTCTGTTAAATTAATTGATAACTCGGACTTGTTTATTACTGAATATGTTGATGAAGAGGAACGAAATTATACTTACCATTGGCAAGATGAAAATAAAGAAATGATACTGCGTTGGGATAATGCTCCGTATCATAAAAACATTTCAACTTTTCCTCACCATAGTCATAAACCCGACGGAATTTTTGAGAGTTTTGATATTACACTTAATGATATTTTTAAAATAATTGAAAATATTATTTTAAGATAAGTATTTATGCAACGTCTCACCTTAAAAAATCTCAAAAATTACAACCTATATTCAAATGCAAGTAACAATCTGATTTATACTGCATTATTATTCTCAAAATCAGAGCTGAAAATCAAGCTGAAAAACCCGCTTCCGCAAAATCCCTTAATTCAGGTTTACAACCATAAAAACAAAGCAATTCTTGTTTCGGAAATCAGTTCCTTACCGGAAGAAGATGCCGTATTAATAAAAGGCAATTTTCAGTTGAATGAAAATTACCTTGTAAAAATCAATAACGAACAGTCAAACGTGTTTTTAAATCCTGACATTAGCGGAATTTCAGATACGGATTATTATTATGAAGATACGGATTTCGGAATACGATTTTCAAAAAACAAAATACATTTCAAACTATGGTCACCGCCTGCCGTAAAAGTTGAACTTTTGCTCTTTGACAAAAATCAAAAGCTCTTTAACACGAAAAAACCGATTTCCCTGAAAAATACAAAACCGGGTATTTGGGAAACAGAAATCGAAAAACATTACGAAAACTATTTTTATCAATATAAAATTACGGCCTACGGGAAAACATATTCAGCACTTGACCCTTATGCTAAATCAATGGCTGCATTCAATCCTCTCGGAGAAGACAAAACAGGGAAAGCAGCAATTCTAAATTTAAAGTCGGATGAGGCAAATTCGCCTGATTTTAATAGAAATTACAGCAATTTTAAATGTATTGATAACGAAAATGATCTGATTGTTTACGAACTGAATGTCAGAGACTTTACCATTCAACCGGGTCTTGTAAATGAACAAATTGCAGGAACTTTTAAAGGATTTATCGAAAAAATTGATTATCTGAAAGAACTCGGGATTACACACGTGCAACTGATGCCCGTAAATAAAGCTTTTACCCAAATTGAAACCGACAGAACTTACACCGGAAAATCGGTAAAAGAAAGTAATTATAATTGGGGTTACGACCCTTTAAATTTTTTCACCCTTGAAGGCAGATATTCAACAAATCCGGATAATCCCGCCGTTCGCATCCGTGAGTTTAAGGAAATGGTGCAGGCAATGCACAATGCCGGTATCGGCATTATTCTCGATGTAGTTTTTAATCATACATACACGGCAAATACATTCGAAAACATTGCTCCGGGCTGTTATTACAGGTTAAAAAATGATTACACGATTTCCGGTCATACGGGTGCCGGTCCCACTCTTGAAAGTCGCCGAAAACAAGTTCGGAAATTTATTATTGATGTTTTGAAATTTTGGGTAAAAGAATATCACATCGACGGTTTTCGTTTCGATTTAATGAGTTTTCTTGATAAAGAAACCATGAAAGAAATTCGCAACGAAGTCGGAAAAACATACAATCCTGCCAACCCGAACGAACTTATTTTGCAAGGTGAAGCTTGGAATTTTACTGATCTCGAAAAAGACGCTTTCGTAAAAACCGATTTCGACAGCCGAAACATCGGAATTTTCAATGATACTTTTCGCGATGCCCTTGCCGGAAACGGACATAATCACGGGTTTATTCAAGGCAAGGGCGAAACATCTTCGGCTCTTGCTTCCGGAATTATCGGAGCCGTAAATAGTTATGACAGCAACTGTTTGCCTTTCAATAAAAATATTTTTTATAATCCGTATCATCTTTTTTCCGAGCAAGCAAGCGATTGCCTGAATTTTATATCGGTTCATGACGGTTTAACTTTATGGGATAAAATAAATTTAACGGTTAAAGATGCCGGCAAAAAAGAACGTTTGCGACTGATGAAATTGGCTTATTCCGTTCTGTTAACTTCTCAAGGAAAGGTTATTTTGCACGGCGGCGATGAAATATTGCGCACAAAACCTTTGGCTGATTTCGACAAAGAAAAGCACCGTGCCTTAACATCCGAATTAATTGACGAAGAAGAAGGGACAAAATTCTTTCACGAAAATTCCTATTGTTCAAATGATTATACGAATATGTTCCGTTGGGACAGACAAACAAACGCGTATTCGGAATTTGCAAATGATTTGCTTTCTTATGTTAAAGGTTTGATAAAATTAAGACGTAAAATTTCGGCATTCCGGTTTTCGACTTCCGAAGAAATCAATTATAACATCCGATTTTTAGAGGATAATTGCAATCACGAACACAAAATACATTCGTTCAAAAGTTACAAATTACAAAAATTGACCTTAAAATTCATTAACGGAACACCCGATGAAACATTTTACATTGCCGGAGAAGTTCATAAAAATGAGGCAAATCCTATTGATAATCCGTATATTTTACATTTTAACAAAAACGGTTTTGCCGAAATAACTTTCAATAAAACCCAAATTAATAATTTTGATATAGAAAAATGGAACGATAGTCAAATTTTGAATTTTAAACTTGTAAAAACACCCGTTAAATGGGATTTTCCGGAACATTTTTATACCGATTTCGGAAATAATGCAATCAGTCCGGAAAGTATCAACGAAAATTTTGAAGTGACGATTGATTTAAGTATTAAAGATTTCAAAAATATTCAAAATACATCCGTTCAAGAAAAAGATTACATTGCATACGTCCTTGAACAAAAAAATTCCGCATCGAAACAACAAAATGATTATAAGCAGATTATTGTTATCCATAACGGCAGCAACGAAAATCTAAATTTAATATTTGAAGAATTATCCGACTGTAAAAACATTGAAATTCTGGTCGATAATGATTTTGCAGGGACACAAGCCGTTAAAAATTCTTCCGTAAAAATTTATAAAGATAAACTCTCAATTCCTCGAAAAAGCAGTACGGTAATAGGAAACAAATAATTTCCGTTTCAATACAAAAATCATATTTTTGCAAAAAATTGTTAAATGACCGAAAAAAAAAATTATCCCTTATCATTTTCACTTATTATTCCGGTTTTCAATCGCCCTGACGAAATTGAAGAACTTCTCGAAAGTCTTGAAAAACAAACTGACACGAATTTTGAAATTATAATTGTTGAAGACGGTTCTGAAAATAAATGCGAAAATATTGTCAAAAAATATTCCGGCAATTTAAATATAAGCTATTTTTATAAAGACAACTCCGGGCCCGGAACAAGCAGAAATTACGGAGCAGAACGAGCAAACGGCAACTATTTCATTTTTCTTGATTCTGATTGTATTATTCCCGAAAAATATATTGAAACAGTTACGAAACAACTCAAAGAAAATTATACGGATGCATACGGCGGACCTGACAAAGCGCATAAAAGTTTCAGTAATTTCCAGAAAGCCGTAAATTACAGTATGACTTCTTTTTTTACAACCGGAGGTATTCGCGGGAAAAGTGAAAAAATGGATAAATTTTATCCTCGAAGTTTTAATATGGGTTATTCAAAAAACGTGTTTCAAAAAACCGGCGGATTTTCAAAAATGCGTTTTGGGGAAGATATTGATATGAGTATCAGAATATTAAAGAATAATCACAAAACACAACTAATAAAAGAAGCTTTTGTTTACCACAAACGAAGAACAAGTATAAAACAATTTTTCAAGCAAGTTTATAACTCCGGGATTGCCCGAATAAATTTATATAAAAAATTTCCCGAATCTTTAAAATTAGTTCATGCATTTCCTTCTTTTTTTGTCATAGGAATTATTATTATTTTAATCGGTTCAATCCTATTTCCTGTTTTATTATTATTTATCCTGTTACATATTTTTTCTGTTTTTATTGATTCATCCGTAAAAAATAAAAATATTGTTATCGGCTTATTATCAATTTTAACGTCTTATATTCAATTTTTCGGATACGGATTCGGATTTATTATTGCTTTTATTAAACGTGTAATTTTCAAGAAAAAAGAATTTGATGCTTTTAATAAAACATTCTATAAATAAGACTTCTCAAAATCGTAAATTTAAATACCTCAATAGTTACTTTATTGATAATATATGGTTTTTCGTCAAAATATTTTTTTTTTAAGACTTTTGTCATTACTTTTGAATTCTTAATAAAGTTAATAATCAGATACCAAGGCTATGAAAAAAATAATTTATTTTTTGGTTTTATTAATTATACCGTTGCTTTCAGATGCTCAACGATGGAAACACGAACGTCTGTCAGCCTATGCCGGTGTAGGAACAAGTTATTTTCTCGGTGATTTAGGAGGCGGATTGAAAGATGCATCGCATTATTTCAGCCTTCGTGATATTGATTGGACATACACGAGACCTGTATTTACGGGAGGTGTCAGATACCGAATATTAAGAGATTTAGCCGTAAAACCAACTGTAACCTATGCACGATTAAAAGCTGACGATGCCGAATCCGGAAGTTTAGGAAGACAAGCAAGAAATTTAGAATTCAGAACAAACTTATGGGAAGTCGGAGCTCAATTTGAATACTATTTTATCAAAGAAAAATATATCGGACGATATACTTTTTCAAGTTATAAAAGTATTAATAAATTAAGTGCTTATGTTTCATTAGGAGGCGGAGGATTTTATTTCAATCCCAAATCTGAATCCGTAAGAGGTGCGAATGACTGGAAAAACAATGAATTACGCCCGATGCAAAATGAAGGTGTTTCATACGGGAAGTTTGCCGGTTATATGAGTGTCGGTTTAGGGATGAAATATAAACTGAACGAGCGATGGGCTATTGGTTTAGACATCTCAAACCGTTATACAACAACAGATTACCTTGATGATGCCAGTGACAGTTATACCGGTGAATACAACAGTGGATTTGCTGACAGACATCTTGAGTTAATTTATGACGACAACGGCAAACCGGTCAGTATTGGCGGAGTGGCACCATTATATCCCGCCGGAACTCCCAGGAGAGGAGATCCTGCATATAACGATGCCTATTTATTTACCGTTATTACCGGCTACTATAAAATAAACAGCGTATTTAGCATGCCTAAATATTAAAAATATATTTTCTCGAATAAATGTTTCATTTTATACAATGTTTTTTTACTAAAACAGTTAAATAAAATGAAACATTTTTTTTAAATTAATGATAGTGAAAAAATACATCATCATATTCTTGTTTTTTTTAATCTCTGCTCTCAGTTCAAATGCTCAAAAGTTAAACATTGAACCGGGTATAACCATCGGCACATCATATTATTTGGGTGATATAAATCACTCAAGACAATTTTATTCTCCGGGATTAACCTTCGGGCTTGCATTCAGACAAACTATATCGGATTTTTATGCTCTCAGAGTTAATATCTTAAGATCAACAATATCAGGAAATGATGCCGATTTCTCAAGTATTTATCAACAATTAAGAGGGTTTTCTTTTAATAATACAATTTATGAATTCGGGGCTCAATATGAAATTAATTTCTTAAGTTTTAATACCGGGATAAAAAAAAGTCAAACTCCGTATATAACTGTAGGTTTAGCAGTTGCAACAGCAAATTCTTTTCAAATTATTACACCTGTAATTCCTCTGGGAGTCGGTTATAAATATTCTCCTACAAAAAGAATGACGGTTAACCTTGAATGGTGTTTCAGAAATACATTCAGTGATCGATTAGATTTATTAGAACAACCAAACCCTCTGCAAAAACAACTGACAAAAATTAAAAATAATGATTGGTATTCTGTTGCAGGTATAACAATCACTTATAATTTTGCAAATGAGAAAAAATGGTGTCCCGCATACAGCAAAAAGAAGAAACATTAATACGCATTCTCCCGAAATGTGTTTGATTTAGTTTTTAATCCCATGAATGTTAAAGAAAAAATATTAAAAAATAAACTTCCGCTTCATATTGCAATCATTATGGACGGAAACGGGAGATGGGCAAAAAAGAAAGGGAACAGGCGAATTTTTGGTCATAAAAGCGGGGTTAAAGCTGTTAAAGAAACCGTTGAAGCTGCCGGAGAAATCGGCATTAAATATTTAACGCTTTATGCATTTTCTACTGAAAATTGGAATCGTCCGAAAGTTGAAGTTGATGCCTTAATGTCACTTTTCATTTCAGCCGTGAAAAATGAAACTGAAAATCTCATAAAGAATAATGTTCGAATGAAAGCAATCGGTAATCTTGAGACTCTTCCGAATTCAGTCCTTGAAAACCTGAATGAAATTATTGACAAAACAAAAGATAACACCGGTTTAACCTTAATTCTGGCTTTAAGTTACAGTTCCAGACAAGAAATTACAAATGCAGTAACAAAAATCACCAAAAAAATTACATCCGGTGAAATATCAATTGAAAACATCAACGAAGAAATAATATCCGACCATTTATATACCAATGAATTTCCTGATCCTGAGCTGCTTATCAGAACAAGCGGAGAGTTCCGAATCAGCAATTTTCTTTTGTGGCAAATATCTTATTCCGAACTTTATTTTACCGATACGCTCTGGCCTGATTTTTCCAAAGAAGACTTTTTTAATGCCGTTTATAATTTCCAACAACGAGAAAGACGTTTCGGAAAAACATCCGAGCAATTACCGGATAAAAAATAATTCGTATTTTTAATACAATTCATTTGTTTTCAAATCTTCTATTTGAAAACAAATATTATATTTGCAAAAATTTTATACTTATGTAACAATATGTCATAATAAACGTTTTATGACAGTTATACAAAATCGAAAATCAATCCTAATGTTCAAAAAAGTAATTCTATCTCTGTTTCTTATTTCATTTTATATTTTAACCGGCTTTGCTCAAGAAGATTTTGACTACGAAAATCCGCAAGAGTATGAAATTGCAGGCATCCAAACCAAGGGAATTCGGTATCTTGACAATACGGCATTAATCCATGTAACCGGTTTATCCGTCGGCCAAAAAGTAATGATTCCCGGTGATGATATAACATATGCAATAAAAAAACTGTGGGAACAAAAAATGTTTTCTGACGTAAAAATTTATTCCGTAAAAACAGAAGGGAATAAAATATGGTTAGAAATCAGTCTTGAAGAACGTCCTCGACTTTCGGAAGTTAAATACTACGGAATAAGAAATTCAGACCAAGAAGAACTTAATGATAAACTGGATTTGGTTAAAGGAAGACAAATAACCCAAAATACACTTGTGCTTTCCGAAAATATAATCAAACAGTATTATGCAGATAAAGGTTTTTCCAAAACAAAAGTACGAATCTTTAAAAAACAAGATACAACTTATCAAAATGCCGTTATTTTAAATATTTATATTGATAAATTTAAAAAGACAAGAATTGAAAACTTAACCATCGACGGAAATACTGTTTTTAAAATGTGGCGACTTAAATGGTTTAAAATAAAAGACACTAAAGAACGAAGATGGTACGGTTTATTCAAACCCTCAAAATATATTGAATCCAAATACGAAGATGATAAGAAAAAATTAATCGCGGCATATAATAAAGACGGCTACAGAGATGCAAAAATTGTCGTTGATTCTGTTTATGATGCAAATGACCGAAATTTAAACATATACATCAAAGTTGATGAAGGAAAACAATATTTTTTCAGAGACATTAAATGGATAGGTAATTCAATTTATTCTACTGCATTATTGAATAAAAAATTACAGATTCAAAAAGGAGATATTTACAATCAGGAAAAATTAACCGACAGAATGACTGTTGATGCTGATGCCGTAGGTAATTTATACATGGATAACGGATATTTATTTTTTAACATAAGAGCTGTTGAAAAAAAAATTGAAAATGATTCGGTTGATATAGAACTCAGAATGTATGAAGGCCCGAAAGCTCGCATTAATAAAATTACGATAAAAGGGAATGACCGAACAAATGACAATGTCATTCGCAGAGAATTATATACCGTTCCCGGTGAACTTTTCAGCAAAAGTGATATTATAAGATCTGTCAGAGAACTCGCTACTTTAGGTCATTTCGACCCGGAACAAATTGTCCCTACTCCCATTCCTAATCCTTCAAACGGAACCGTTGACTTGGAATATTCTCTTGTTGAAAGAGGAAATGACCGAGTTGAAATTTCCGGCGGTTGGGGTGCAGGTATGCTTGTCGGTCGTTTAGGTTTAAGTTTTAATAATTTCTCTATTCAAAACATATTTGAGAAAAAAGCATGGCGACCGCTTCCTACCGGTGACGGACAAAAATTAAGTCTTAATGCTCAAACTAACGGTTCTGCCTACCAATATTACAGTGTTTCTTTTCAAGAACCTTGGTTAGGAGGTAAAAAACCAAACTCTTTATCTGTTTCTTTCTATTATAATATTCAAACGAATAAAACATATTATAACCTTCATCCCGAAAATCTTCAAACAGCAAAAGTCGCCGGAATTTCTGTCGGTTTCGGAAGAAGGTTAAAATGGCCCGATAATTATTTTACATTATATCACGCTTTGGGTTATCAACATTACAAATTAGATGACTGGGTCTATCGTTCGTATATAAGAGACATTACAAACGGGAACTATAATAATATTACTATCAGTACAACATTTGGTCGGAACTCGGTTGACAACCCATTATATTCAAGAAGAGGATCTGAATTTTCACTGGGATTGGAATTAACACCGCCATACTCTCTTTTCGGGAAAAAAGATTACTCGAATTTGACAGACCAAGAAAAATACAGATGGATTGAATACCATAAATGGACATTTAAAGCTCGTTGGTTCACCCAGATTTGGGGTGATTTGGTTTTTCATACAAAAACAGAATTCGGGTATCTCGGTTATTACAATAAGAAAATCGGTTATTCTCCTTTAGGCGGTTATCGTGTCGGAGGAAGCGGAATGGCTTATTATACATACGGTGTTGATATTGTTGGCTTAAGAGGTTACAAAGACGGGGAATTAACACCCGCAGACGGAGCAAATATTTACACCAAATACACAATGGAATTAAGATATCCTGTCATTAACAGTGAAAGTGCCACAATATTTGCTTTAGCATTTGCTGAAGCCGGAAATGCTTGGCATGACACAAAAACATTTAACCCTTTCGTAATGAAACGGTCGGCAGGTGTGGGTGTAAGAATTTTCTTACCGATGTTAGGACAATTAGGTTTTGACTGGGGATACGGATTCGATCCGCAACCCGGAGAAGTAGGCCCTCACGGAAGTGAATTCCATTTTACGATGGGACAACAGTTTTAATTAATTAACATTTAATTTTTTTGCACCATTTTTGTGTCTGTTAAAATAAAAATACTCAATGTATTTTTAAACGTACAAGATGTTAAACTTTAAAATTTGAAAAAATGAAAAAATCAATCGTAACAGTAATTCTCGCAATCGTTTTTGCAATCCCTGCATTTTCTCAAAAAAATGCTTATGTTGATACCGAATACATTTTAAGTAAAATACCTGCTTATGAAAATGCTCAAACCAAATTAGATGAATATTCAAAAGGGTGGCAAAAAGAAGTTGAAGCAAAATACAAAGAAGTTGACAGTAAATACAAAAATTATCAAACCGAAATTGCATTACTTTCAGCTGAAATGAAAAAACAAAGAGAAGATGAAATCATAAATCTTGAAAAAGAAGCCAATGATTTAAAAGAAAAATATTTCGGGAATGAAGGAGAACTTTTCAATAAAAGAAAAGAACTCGTAAAACCCATACAGGATGAAGTTTATAATGCGATAAAAGAAATTGCCACTGAAGGAAATTACGGATTTATTTTTGACAAATCAGCCGATATGTCCTTAATTTATACAGATCCGAAATTTGATATCAGCGATGATATATTAAAAAAATTAGGATATTAATTAATAATTAAATTTAACACAAGAACAGATGAAAAAGTTAATAGGATTAAGTATTGCTCTAATAGTATTTTCAGGTGCTTTCAGCAACCTTTCGGCACAAAAAATTAAATTCGGATACACAAACTCACAAAAGTTAGTGGAAGAAATGCCTGAAACTAAGAAAGCTCAGGAAGAGTTAAAAGCATTAACTGAAAAACATACAAAAAGATTTCAGGATATGCAAGCTGAATATCAAAAAAAATATCAAGAAGTTGTTGAAAACAGCCAATTGGTTGATGCCAGTCCTGAAAAATGGGATGAATTAACAATGCAAGACAAGCAAGAAGAATTAATGAGCTTACAACAACGAATGCAAAAATATGAACAAAGTGCTCAAAAAGCCATCAATGATAAGCAAGTTGAATTATTAACTCCCATTACGGAAAAAGTTCAAAAAGCAATTAAAGACGTTGCTAAAGAAGGTGCTTATACAATGATTTTTGATGAATCAACATTGCTTTATATTTCAAAAACACAAGCAATTGATGTTACAGATGCAGTTAAGAAAAAAATTGCAGTCAAATAAATATTTTTAAAATTTCATATTAAACCTGCATTCTGTTAAAATTCTGACAAATGCAGGTTTAAATTTGTAATCAATGCAACTGTCAAGTTCACAAGCAATCGGTATTTTTGATTCGGGAGCCGGCGGTTTAACCGTTGCTTCTGCAGTAAAAAAATTACTTCCGAATGAAAAAATTATTTATTTCGGTGATACGGCACATTTACCTTACGGAGATAAATCTTTTGAAACCGTTAAAAAATATGCGCTGCGAATCACTGATTTTTTACTTAAAAAAAACTGCAAACTTATATTAATTGCCTGCAACACGGCATCAGCAGCCGCATACGAAGCAGTTAAAGAAAAAGTAAAAGGCAAAGCTCTGGTACTGAATGTTATTGACCCTGCCACCGAATTTGTTGCCGAAAAAAAAGATCTTAAAAAAGTTGGTGTTATTGGTACTAAAGGAACTGTATCTGCCGGAATTTATACAAAAAAAATCAATCATATAAATGCAGAAAAAGAAGTTGTATCATTAGCAACTCCGTTGCTTGTTCCGCTGATCGAAGAAGGATTTATATACGATAATATCAGTAATGCGGTAATTAAAGAATATCTTTCAAACAAAAAACTGGAAAATATTGATGCTTTAATTTTAGCTTGTACACATTATCCGGTAATCAAAAATCAAATTCGCAAATTTTACAATTTCAAAACAAACGTAATTGATTCTTCTGAAGTTGTTGCACGAAAGCTAAAAGATGTATTGTCAGAAAATGAAATTCTGAATACAGAAAATAAAATTCCCGACCACGAATTCTTTGTTTCGGATTATACTGACTTTTTTGAAACTTTAGCAGAAATGTTTTTTGATGAAAAAATAAAACTTCAAAAAAAATATTTATAATC
>JANTGL010000047.1 GCA_024762915.1 Bacteroidales bacterium
ACTGATTAAGTTTTTCACTTTTATCAGTCATTTTTTCGGTTATTATCGGTTCAATAAGGATATTCATAATCTTATTTTTCTTGATTTATGCCAAAAACTTGGTTAATTCGGTCAATTGAACTCTCTGTTAAGACCATAGTTTCACTGTTTAAAACATCATAAGTATTTAATTGTGATACTGTTAGGACTTTCAACTGCTTCAAATTTCGAGCTGACAAATATATGTTTTTATTTTCATTTGATAAAACTAAAAGCAACTTTTTATCATTAATTTTTAAATTATTTTTAAAATCAACGAATTCTTTAGTCTTAGGAGCCTGTAAATCAAAGTCTTCAACTACTAAAATATTATTTGCAGAAGCTTTATAGGAAAAGGCAGATTTTCGAGCTAATTGTTTTACTTTTTTGTTTAATTTAAAACCATAGTCTCTGGGTCGGGGGCCGAAAACTCTTCCGCCGCCTCTCAATACCGGACTTTTAATACTTCCTGCACGGGCTGTACCGGTTCCTTTTTGTCTTTTGATTTTCCTGGTACTTCCGGAAACTTCACCTCTTTCTTTAGCTTTATGAGTTCCTTGTCTCTTATTGGCAAGATGTTGTTTAACATCCAAGTAAATTACATGATCATTAGGTTCAATACCGAAAATATCATCTGCCAATATTACTTTTTTACCGGTTTCTTTACCGGTTTTATTTAATACATTCAATTCCATTATTTTTCAATTAAGATATATGAACCTTTAGCACCCGGAACGGATCCTTTTACTATAATAATATTATTCTCGGGAATAATTTTCAAAATACGTAGGTTTAAAACTTTTTTTCTGTCATTTCCTGTTCTTCCTGCCATTCTCATTCCTTTGAAAACTCTTGAAGGATATGAAGAAGCACCCAAAGAACCGGGAGCTCTTAATCTGTTGTGTTGTCCGTGCGTTGCATCATTTACACCTTTAAAATTATATCTTTTCACAACACCTTGAAACCCTTTTCCTTTTGAGAAACCGGTTACATCAACCCAAGTATCGTTATTAAATGTTTCAACATCAATAACATCACCTAATTTATGTTCAATACCATCTTCCGGGGAAAATTCAACCACTTTTCTCTTGGGAGACGTTTTTGCATTTTTGAAATGCCCCGTCTCTGCTTTCGTTGTTCGTTTTTCCTTTTTTTCGTCGTACGCTAATTGTACGGCTTCATACCCGTCATTGTCAATCGTTTTAATTTGAGTAACAACACAAGGTCCGGCTTCTAAAACAGTGCATGGAATATTTTTTCCCTCGGCACTGAAAACGGATGTCATTCCGATTTTTTTCCCGATTAATCCGGCCATTTTTCTATTCTTTAGTAATTAATAAAAATCAAACTTTAATTTCTACGTCAACTCCGCTCGGAAGTTCTAATTTCATTAAAGCATCAACGGTTTTTGAATTTGAACTGTAAATGTCAATCAATCGTTTAAAAGAAGAGAGTTGAAATTGTTCTCTCGATTTTTTGTTAACGAAAGTTGAACGTAAAACGGTAAAAATTCTTTTTTTAGTAGGTAGAGGGATAGGACCGCTAACTACTGCTCCCGTTGTTTTAACTGTTTTTACAATCTTTTCGGCTGAATTATCAACCAAATTGTGATCATAAGATTTTAACTTTATTCTGATTTTTTGTGCCATTGATATATATATTTAAGCAAAAATTTTTCCTGTTAGTCTTGCAATTATTTCATTTGATATTTTTTCTTCTACTTTTCCGTAATACGAAAATTCCATCGTAGAAGATGCTCTTCCTGAGCTTAAAGTTCTTAGAGTTGTAACATAACCGAACATCTCAGATAAAGGAACGACTGCATCAATTATTTGCATGTTTGCTCTTTCGGATGTTCCGCTAATTTTAGCGCGTTTTTTATTTAAATCGGAAACAATATCTCCGAGATATTCTCCCGGTGTTAATACTTCAACATTCATAAACGGTTCAAGAAGAATTGGTGCCGTTTTTACACTCGCATTCCGATAGGCTTGTCTTGCAGCAATTTCAAATGACATTTCATCCGATTCATCTTGTTTATAGGAAGCACTTATTAATTCAACTTTCATATTATCAAGAGGATACCCTGCCAAAGGTCCGTTGTTCATTGCCTGAAAAAACCCTCTTTCAACTGCAGAAACAAAATTACTCGGTAAAACTCCGTTATTAAGTTTATTAATAAAACTGAATTTGTCTTCTGAGTTTTGATCTTCAAAAGGACCTATTTTTACTTTAATTTCGGCAAATTTACCTTTCCCTGTCGTATCTTTATCAAAAACTTCAAGATGTTCAACTGTTTTAGTTAAAGCTTCTTTATATGATACTTGCGGTTTACCTTTATTACATTGAATGTTAAATTCTCTTTCTAATCTGTCCGTTATTATTTCTAAATGAAGTTCGCCCATACCTGAAATAATACGTTGACCCGTATTTTCATCAATTTTTACTTGAAAAGTAGGATCTTCTTCAGAAAGTATTTTTAAAGAATCTTCTAATTTATCAATATCTTTTTGAGCTTTCGGTTCAATAACAACACCTATTACCGGATCAGGGAAATGAATATTTTCAAGAATAACTTGTTTATTCTCCGTTGTTAAAGTATCCCCGGTTTGAATATCTTTAAACCCGCTTACGGCACAAATATCTCCGGCAGTAACTTCATCAATTGCAATTTGCTTATTGGCATGCATGTGATATAGATTCATCAAACGCTCACGTTTTTTTGTTCTGGGGATAAAGACTTGACTTTTAGCTTTTAAAGTCCCTGAATACACTCTGATATATGCTAACTTACCGACAAATTTATCAGCTGTTATTTTAAAAACTAATGCAGATAAAGCTTCGTTTTTATCTGCGTTTCTGACAACTTCATCGTTGTTCTTAGGATTGAGCCCTTTAACAGGCGGAATATCTATCGGGCTCGGCAGATAATCCGCGACGGCATCCAATAATTGTTGGATACCTTTATTTTTAAAAGCTGATCCGCAGAAAACCGGAATCACTTTTCTTTTCAATATTGTTTTTCTTGCAACCTTTTTAAATTCATCAATACTGATGGCTTCACGATTATCAAAAAATCGCTCCATCATATCATCATCATGCTCAATAACATTCTCAATTAAATGTTCTCTCCACTCTTCAACAGTTTCAAGATACTCATCACTGATTTCGGAAACTTCAAAATTTTCTCCGTATCCGTCTTCATCATTCCAAATATATGTTTTTCTTTCGATTAAATCAATGACCCCTTTAAAGTTTTCTTCAGAACCTATAGGTATTTGAAAAGGAACAGCATTTGCGGCAAGCTTTTCTTTTATTTGATCAACAACACCAAAAAAGTCAGCACCTAGCCGATCCATTTTATTAACAAATGCAATAACCGGAACATCGTATTTATCAGCTTGTCGCCAAACGGTTTCAGATTGAGGTTCAACACCTCCGACAGCGCAAAAAACACCGATTGCACCATCTAAAACTCTGAGAGATCTTTCAACTTCAACCGTAAAATCTACATGTCCGGGAGTATCAATTATATTAATTTTATAATCGTCCCCGTTATTTTTCCAATACGTAGTAGTTGCTGCAGAAGTAATTGTAATACCGCGTTCTTGCTCTTGCTCCATCCAATCCATGGTTGCAAGACCGTCATGAACCTCACCTATCTTATAATTCACACCGGTATAATACAAGATCCTTTCGGTCGTTGTTGTTTTACCGGCATCAATGTGAGCCATGATCCCAATGTTACGCGTATATTTTAAATCTTCTGCTGCCATTTATATTTTAGAATCTGAAATGTGCAAATGCTTTATTTGCTTCAGCCATTCTGTGTGTTTCTTCTTTTCTTTTAAAAGCGCCGCCTTCTTCATTAAAAGCATCCATAATCTCAGCTGCTAATTTTTCAGCCATTGATTTGCCTCTTCTGGCACGTGCATACTTAATCATATTTTTCATACTGATAGACATTTTTCTGCCCGGATTAATTTCAGTAGGAACTTGAAAGGTTGCGCCCCCGACCCTTCTGCTTTTTACTTCAACTTGCGGAGTTACGTTTTCAACTGCTTTTTTCCAAATTTCAAGCGGTGTTTTTTCAATATCCTTTGCTCGTTGCTCAACAATGTCAAGTGCCGAATAAAAAATTTCGAATGAAGTATTCTTTTTTCCGTCTAACATTAAATTGTTGACAAATTGGGCAACCATTTTGTCATTAAATTTCGGATCTGCTTGAATTCCGAATTTTCTTTTCTTTTGATTTCTCATATACCTTAATATATAATATAATTATTTTTTAGGTTTTTTAGTACCGTATTTAGAACGTCTTTGAGTTCTGTCATCAACTCCCTGAGTATCAAGAGTACCCCGAATTACATGGTATCTTACACCCGGTAAATCTTTAACTCTTCCGCCTCTTACCAAAACAATCGAGTGTTCTTGCAGATTATGACCTTCTCCGGGAATATAAGCATTCACTTCTTTTCCGTTTGTTAATCTTACTCTTGCAACTTTACGCATTGCAGAATTCGGTTTTTTAGGCGTCGTCGTATATACTCTGACACATACGCCTCTTTTTTGAGGACTTGAATTTAATGCCGGAGATTTACTTTTTCCTTTTACGTGTTTTCTCCCTTTTCTTATTAATTGTTGAATTGTAGGCATTTCTGACTTATTTTTAAATTTGGGCTGCAAAGGTAAAATTATTTTTTTTCAATGCAATAGTTTTTTGAAATTAAATTCAAGAATTAAAAAAATATATCATTTTGATTATCCGATGCAGAAATTAAAATATTAAAATACGTTTCTTAGCTTAGATTTCTTTCTGATTAACATGTCGGTTTAATCAGACATATGCATAACTCAAATTATGTATGTTAAAATACAAACTATTTACGTTTAACGGATACCTTTTTTCCAAAGCAACATATAAAAGTATCTAAACGGATCAAATTCAAAAAACATTTTTATATTATAAAACACATAATAAATAAATTTCAAATATTGCATACTTCTATAATTTTTATATTTTTGCATGCAATTTTTTGTAACTATATTAATTAATAATAAAATATCCGATGAAAGTTTATAAGACAAAAGATATCAGAAACATTGCTCTTGCAGGGCATGCCGGAAGCGGAAAATCAACTTTAGCCGAAAATATGGCTTTTGAAGGAAAAAAAATCCAAAGAAGAGGCAGTATTGATGCAAAAACAACTTTATCTGACTATAAACCCGTTGAACACGAACAAGAGAGTTCTGTTTATTCGGCTGTTATGCACACCGAATGGGAAAATACAAAAATTAATATTTTAGATGCCCCGGGGGCACTTGATTTTATAGGAGGTGCCGTATCGTCAATTTCAATTGCAGATACGACTTTGCTGCTCTTAAATACTCAAAACGGAATTGAAGTAGGTTCAGAAATTCATTGGAGATTAGCTGAAAAATTCAATAAACCCGTTATCATTGTTGCAAACCATTTAAATCACGATAAAACTAATTTTGAGAAAACGATTGAACTCGCAAAAGAACAATTCTCAGGAACTGTTACAATAGTACAATATCCTGTTAATCAAGGTCCCGAGTTTAATTCAATCATCGATTTGATTACCGGAAAAATGTATAAATGGGCAGCTGACGGAAGCAATCCGGAAGTTGTTGATATTCCTGCCGAAGAAAAAGACAAAGCGGATGAACTGAGAATGGCCTTAATAGAATCGGCTGCGGAAAATGATGAAAGTTTAATGGAAACATTTTTTGAAAATGAAACATTAACGGAAGATGAAATGCGGGACGGTATCCTGAAAGGAATCCTGAACAGAGGGATGTTTCCCGTTTTATGTACGGCAGCAAAACAAAATATGGGAACTCCCAGATTACTCGATTTTATTAAAAATGCGTTACCTTCTCCTGAAGAAATGCCTGCTGTTAAAACGGTTGACGATACAGAAGTGAAACCGGATGCAGCTGGACCTAAATCTTTATTTGTTTTCAAAACAAGCGTTGAAGAACATCTGGGTGAAGTTTTATATTTTAAAATGATGTCAGGAGAGATTAGTGAAAGTGATGATTTAATTAATCAAAGCAATCAAAATAAAGAACGAATTTCTCAAATTTTTGCTTCAAACGGAAAAACAAGAGAAAACGTAAATTCAATTGTTGCCGGTGATATCGGAGCAACTGTTAAGTTGAAAAGCACGTCAAACGGTGATACATTAAATGAAAAAGGATGTGAATTTAAATTCAAAGACATTCAATATCCCAATCCGAAATTCAGAAAAGCAATAAGAGCATTAAGCGAATCGGATGAAGAAAAATTAGGAGAATATCTGCATCGTTTAAGAGATGAGGACCCAACTTATATTCTTGAATATTCTAAAGAACTTAAACAATTGATTATTCACGGACAAGGGGATCATCATTTAAATACTTTAAAATGGCATTTAGATAATATTTTTAAAGTAGAAGCTGAATTTATTGCACCTAAAATACCTTACAGAGAAACTATTACAAAATCTGCTCAAGCAGATTATAGACATAAAAAACAATCCGGGGGTGCCGGCCAATTCGGGGAAGTTCATATGATAATTGAACCCTTTGAAGAAGGAAAAGCAAAACCGGGAACCTATAAATTTAACGGAAAAGAAATTACCGTAAATGTAAGAGACGAAGACGTTATAGACTTGAAATGGGGCGGAAAATTGGTTTTCTACAATTGTATTGTCGGCGGTGTTATTGACAAAAATTATATGCCTGCTATTATAAAAGGTTTAATGGAAAAAATGGAAAACGGTCCGCTTACGGGAAGTTATGCCAGAGACATTCGAGTTATGATTTACGACGGTAAAATGCATGATGTGGACTCAAATGAAATATCATTTAAAATTGCCGGATCCAAAGCATTTTCTGATGCCTTTAAAAAAGCCGGACCTAAAATTCTTGAACCGATATATAATTTAGAAGTTATGGTTCCTTCAGAAAGCATGGGTGACGTAATGAGCGATCTGCAAGGAAGAAGAGCCATTATTTTGGGTATGAGCAGTGCAAAAGGATTTGAAGTTATAAAAGCAAAAATCCCTTTGGCAGAAGTTACGAAATATGCCACAGCATTAAGTTCGATTTCAGGCGGAAGAGCAACATTTGAAATGGAATTTGCCGAATATGCTCCGGTTCCGGGTGATATTCAAACGGAATTAATCAAAACACATGAAGCAGAAGAAGAGGAAGAAAATTAATTTTTAATAGTCCTTAATAGTATAAAAGCACTCTCGCGAGTGCTTTTATTTTTTTGCTTCCCTTATTTTAAATATTTTTACAAAGTTTTTTTATTCTTCAAACAATTTTCTGACATAAGTTATGTTTGTTAATTTAAACAAAATAAATGCTTAAAACACTTGACAGATATATTATTAAGAAGTTTCTCGGAACTTTTATTTTTTCTATCATCCTGATTATCAGTCTGGCAATTGTTATTGACTTATCACAGAAAATAGATTCTTTTATTGAAAAACAAATTCCGCTTCAAGAAATAGTTTTCCAATATTATTTTAATTTTATTCCCTATTATACAAATCTGTTTCTGTTTCTGTTTGTCTTCATCAGTGTTGTTTTTTTTACTGCAAAAATGGCTGATCAATCTGAAATAATTGCGATTTTGGGTTCAGGAATCAGTTTTCAAAGAATGATGTATCCTTATTTTATTTCAGCTTTTATACTTGCTTTGACTTCTTTTTTCCTTAGTAATTTTGTAATTCCTCCTGCAAATCGAGAAAGGCTTGATTTTGAAAATACTTATATCAACGGAGCTTATTATAACAGTGACAGAAATATTCACAGACAAATAAGTCCGGGCATTTTTCTTTATATGGAAAGTTTTAACACACTTACCAATACCGGAAATAAATTTTCAATTGAAAAATATAAAGGGAATGAATTACAATCAAAATTAATATCAAAAAAAGCTGTTTGGGACAGTACTATTAATAAATGGACAGTATATAATTATTATATCAGAAAAATAACAAATAACAGAGAAATTATTATAAAAGGCTTGAAAACAGATACTTCATTGAATATTACTCCTATTGATTTTCAAAGACGAGATACCGAAAAATCAACAATGGATTATTTTGAATTGAATAAATATATTGCCGAAAAAAGATTACGCGGTGAAACCAATATTAATACATACATCATCGAAAAACAACAACGAACGGCTTTCCCGTTTTCTACATTTATTCTCACTCTGATAGGTGTTTCTCTGGCTTCCCGAAAGACAAAAGGCGGTACCGGATTAAAACTCGGAATCGGTATTTTAATTAGTTTTATGTATATTTTCTTAATGCAAATAGCCGCCCAATTCTCTATAAAAGGTGGCTTTCCGCCGGTCTTGGCTGCATGGACACCCAATATTATTTTTACAATTGTTGCTGTTTTTTTATATCGAATTGCACCTAAATAAATTAAAATATCCCGTATCGGGCAGAAGCACCCAAAGTTTCTTCTATTCTAAGTAATTCATTATATTTAGCGATTCTGTCTGTGCGTGATAATGAACCCGTTTTTATCAGTCCTGCATTTAAAGCAACGGCCAGCTCGGCAATAAAAGTATCTTCCGTTTCACCGGAACGATGACTCATAATCGTATTATATCCGTTTCCTTTTGCTAAATTTACCGTATTAATTGTTTCCGTTAATGTTCCTATTTGATTGGGTTTTATTAAAATTGCATTTGCAGCATAATTTTCGAAACCTTTTATCAATCGTTCGGGATTTGTAGCAAATAAATCATCACCTACAATTTGAATTTGATTCCCGATTTTTTCATTTAATAATTTCCATGCAGCCCAATCATCTTCATGTAAACCGTCTTCAATTGAAGCTATCGGATACGTTTCGGTTAATTTATCCCAATAATCAACCATTTGTTCCGAGCTAAAATACTTTTTCATTGATTTAAAATGATATTTCTTTTTCTTAGAATCATAAAACTCAGATGCTGCGGCATCAACAGCTAAAACAATATTTTCTCCGGCTTTATAACCGGCATTTTCAATCGCTTTTAGTATTAACTCGATAGCTTCTTCATGCGAGTTTAAGTTTGGTGCAAACCCGCCTTCATCACCGACATTTACGGAATATTTACTTTTTCTTAAAACAAGTTTCAAGTGTTGGAATACCTCAGCCCCCATTCGTAAAGCATCGCTGAATTTCTTTGCTCCTACAGGCATTATCATAAATTCCTGAATATCAAGATTATTATCGGCATGGCTTCCGCCGTTTAAAATATTCATCATCGGAATCGGCAAAGTATCCGCATTTACACCGCCGATATAACGATACAAACTTTGACCCGTACTTTGTGCGGCAGCTCGAGCAACTGCAAGTGACACACTTAAAATTGCATTCGCACCGATATTAGATTTATCCTTTGTTCCGTCAAGCTCAATCATTGCGGCATCAATACCGCTTTGATTAAAAATACCGGCTCCTTTTAATTCTTCGGCAAAAATTTTATTAACATTGGAAACCGCTCTTAAAACACCTTTCCCGAGAAACAAACCTTTATCATTATCACGTAATTCAACTGCTTCATATTTCCCGGTTGAAGCTCCTGAAGGAACCGATGCTCTTCCCGTAACACCTCTTGTTGTGATAACATCAGTTTCTATTGTCGGATTTCCTCTTGAATCCAAAATTTGTCGTGCTTTAATTTGTAGAATTTGTGACATTATATCTGAGTTTATTATGTTAAAAGTTATTAAAAAATATGTTATCAATTATTCTTCATCCTCTCCGACAATAAGTTTGTATCCCTCACCGTGTTTATTTATAATTTTTATATTCGAATCAGCTTGCAATAATTTTCTTAATTTCGTAATATAAACATCCATACTTCTGGCATTAAAGTAGTTATCAACCCCCCAAATAGCTTTTAGAGCAAAATCTCGTCGCATTACGGAATTTTGATATTGGCATAATAACTTAAGCAAATCGGACTCTTTTGATGTTAATTTAATCAAGTTATCATTATTTTCAATTTTTAAAATCTGTGAATTTGAATCAAAATGAATAGAGCCTATTTGAAAAACAAACTGTTCTTCAACGGTTTCTCTTCCGAACCTTCTCAAGACTGCTTCAATTCGGTAAAGTAATTCTTCCATGTTAAACGGTTTTGTAATATAATCGTCGGCACCGATTTTAAAACCTTTCAGAACATCTTCTTTTAACACTTTTGCAGTCAGAAAAATAATCGGAACAGAATCATTAATCGTTTTAAAACTTTTGGCCAATTCAAATCCGTCTCTTTTAGGCATCATTACATCTAAGATACACAAATCAAAATCATTTTGCATATACGCTTTATAGGCCTCTTCTCCATCAGCATATAAGTGTGTATCAAAATCTTTGGCTTCTAAATATTGTTGAAGCAGTGAACCTAAATTAACATCATCTTCTGCCAATAAAATTTTTATTTTTTTCATACGTATATTTTTTTTACAATTCTTTATTTATTATTCCTAAAGGAAAAAAAAGAATAAAATCGGTTCCTTTATTTAATTCACTTTTTACTGAAATTTGTCCTTTATGCTCATCAATAATTCGTTTGACATAACTTAATCCCAGTCCGAATCCTTTAACATCATGGACATTCCCGGTCGGCACGCGATAAAACTTATTAAAAATTTTCTTTTGTCCTTCTTTACTAATTCCGATACCGTTATCCGAAATTACAATTTTTATTCGATTTTCGGAATTTTCAGTTGTAACTTTAATTTTCGGCAGCCGATTATCTTCAGAATATTTAACGGCATTATCAATCAAATTAAAAAAGATATTGGTTAAATGCAATTTATCCCCTTTTATAATATGATTATCAGCATTTAATTTCATACTTATTTTCCCGCCTTTATTTTTAACTTTAATATCCGTATTTAATACGGCCGTTTCTATTATTTCGTGAATATCAATATCTTGAACGTTAAAATGGATATTCCCTTTTTCAAATAAAGAAATTTGCAATACTTTTTCAATCTGAAATTCAAGACGCTTACTTTCATCACTGATAATTTTTGTTACGGAATCAACTTTATTTTTATCAATATGAATAGAATCATCGTTCAACATTTGAGATGCCAAAGAAATTGTCGAAATCGGTGTTTTTAATTCATGCGTCATATTATTAATAAAATCGTTCTTCAATTCCGATAATTTCCTTTGTTTAAGAATTAGAAAAATAATAAATGCAAATGTTATTGTAATAATAATTGTTATGATAATCGAAATAATCATTTGTTTCGGAATATTTTTAGGCATTAATCGCTTATGGCGTTTAAAATAAACCGTAAGAAAGTATTTTGAAGGTAAAATATCATTCGGAAACAATTGTATTTCATAGGTATACGTTTTGTCCAGATAATCTTTACTGAAACCGGGGGATTTAACAGGAAATTCATTTTTTTGATTCCTTATACCGTAAAAATACTGATTTTTTATTTCATTGTGTTTAAATACATTCGAAATTATTTGTTTTAGTTTGATTGCATCCAAACGCTTATCAATAGAAGTCTCACCCGCTATTAAACGATTTAAAACATCTTGTATAAAAATGGTTTTTTTACTGATATTTCCGATGATTCGTTCTCTTAAATCATCTTGTGTAAATTCTTTATAGTTCCCGATCGAATCCTGAACACCTGCATCAATACGATATAAAGAATCACCTTTTAAATAATATATTGTATTTTTTTGTTGAATTGAATCTTTATTGATTGAATCATTTTCATTATTTACCGGTTTTTCATCTTCAATAAAATTTTCTTCAAATAAAAATTTACTTCCGGACATTTCTGATTTATCTTTACTAAACGGAACTGATGAATGCGTAATTTGAAGCAAAGCTTCTCTTTCTTCAGCAATTTTAACAATTTGATTAAGAGCTTTATCAATTCTGTCCTTAAACTGTTGTTCTTCAATTATTAAAGCCTTGTCAACCCATGCCAATTGAACAAAAATTAAAAGCACGACCGTTACAAGCATAACAACGGACAAAAATTGAATATATTTTTTTCTCATAATATTATAACCTCACGGATAATTGTTTTATTGTTTTATCTTTCCATTTCGAAAATGTTCCTTCTTTAATTTTTTCTCTTGCAACTCTCACTAATTCCAGATAAAAAGCCAGATTATGAATACTTGCAATTTGAGCAGCCAATCGTTCCTGTATCTTCATTAAATGCCTCACATATGCTTTTGAATAATAAGTATCAACAAAAGATGTTCCGTATTCATCAAGCGGTGAAAAATCATTTTCCCATTTTTTGTTTTTGATATTAATACGACCTTTCCAAGTAAATAACATTCCGTTTCTTCCGTTTCTTGTCGGCATCACACAATCAAACATATCAACCCCCAAAGCAATCCCTTCCAAAATATTCTCAGGAGTTCCCACTCCCATCAGATAGCGCGGTTTGTCATCAGGTAAAATTGTATTTACCAACTCAATCATTTCATACATCATTTCAGTAGGCTCTCCAACGGATAATCCGCCGATGGCATTTCCGTCACAATTTTGAGATGCAATAAATTCAGCAGATTGCAATCTTAAATCTTTATAAGTTCCGCCTTGAACAATCGG
>JANTGL010000048.1 GCA_024762915.1 Bacteroidales bacterium
AATTCAACGGGTTCATACAGTGCAAATTTTGAAGAAAATTATTACAATTGGGATATTATTCCCGACAGATTTGACGGTGTGACTTCAACCGAACAACAACGAAGCGAGCTCGGAAAAGTCGCATTTCATGCGGCTGTTTCTGTCAGTATGGACTTTGAAAACGGCGGGTCAACTTCAAATATTAACAAAATTCCATATTCTGCATGGAAATTTTTCAGATATGTTTCAGAATATAAAGAAAAAACAGCGTATGATTTTTGGCAAACACTGGATACAAGCCTACATCATAATATTCCTGCTCAATTTGCAATATATACTTCCGGCGGAGCCGGTCATGCTGTCGTAGGAGACGGGATAAAATATATCGGAAGCGAAAAATATTATCATTTAAATATGGGTTGGTGGGGTGATGACAACGGTTGGTATCAAATTCATCAATCTTTTAACGCCGGAGGATATTCAAATATTACGGCTGCTGTTTTAAATATGATACCAATACCGGAGATGAATGACAGTCCGGATCTGGATGAAGAAAACAGAACCGTAAATTTAGAATGGTATTATACTTCTAAAATCCCTGTTGAAAGTTATGAATTACAATTTAAAAAGGGTCCGGACGATTGGGTAACTGTTGCAGATAATATTACGACAAGAACTTATATTTTTCAAACGGATAGTAAAAGTGATTACTCTTTCAGAATAAGAGCTCAGGTTAACGGAGAATGGAAGAATAACGGTTGGTCAAACGAGATAAAAATAAAACAAGCTGATTTTAAAGAAGAAGAAGTTTTTGAAGGAGATGAAGAATTAACATTGTATCCGACACTTGCATATGATAATCTTAAAATTAGTTATAAGAAATTATCCGGATCGAAGGTTAAAATATACGATTTAAACGGAATATTAATTTATCAAAATTCAAATGATCTTTTGAATAATGAATTTGATATCGATATTTCAGGTTTTGAAACCGGAATGTACATTTTGAAAATTACAAACGAAACAGAACAAAAATCTGCAAAATTTTTGAAATTATAATTGATAATGAGGAATTTGAATATACGCATATCTTTCATTTTATTGTTTTTGTTTTCGATATTTTTATCAAAAGCTCAAATTAATAAAAACGATTTAATTGAAGCGGCTGAAAATTTCATTTCAGAAACATCAATACTGAAAAATTATAAACCGACTTCTGAAATATATGAATTATATTCGGCAAATGAAATTGTTGCCTATTCCGTAAATTTAGAATCTGAAGGCTATATTATTTTTACCGCTTACGAAAATTTATATCCTGTTTTCTCATTTTCGGAAAAAGGAAAGTTTGAATATTCAAAATTTACAAAAAATCCGGTTATAAAGGTATTTTTAAATAACCTTAAAAAACAAAATAATTTTGCGGTAAAAAATAAAGCATCTTTTTATTCCGTAATTGAGAAAAACAAAAAAGTCAGAAAATCTCTTTTCGAGAATAAAAAAAATACGGATACATACGATTATCAATACGGTTATTATTTGCCCGATACTTGGGGCGGTGTAAATTGTTGGGATAATGAAGGAAATATGATTTATCCGTCAAATTATTTCACTCCCAATCATTTTTCACCGGGTTGCGTTGCTATTTCACAAGCTCAAATTTTACATTATTATCAATGGCCTCCCTACGGTGTCGGAAGTCATACGGATAATGATAATACAGGAAGTTCGCAAGGAACTTATTATGCGGATTTCGGAAGAACAAAATATGATTGGGAAAATATGCTTAATGATTATCAAAATGAATACTCAACCGATATCGAACAAAGAGCCATAGGCAGATTAATGTATCATTCGGCTGTTTCTGTTGATATGGATTTTGAAAATTCAGGTTCAACATCAAATGTCAATCTCGTACCTAATGCCTTAAGCAGCTATTTCAGGTGTACCGGACATTACGAAGATTTTTCATGGTCAGAATTTCAAAACCGATTAAAACAAAATTTGGAAAATAAAATGCCCGTAGAATTCGGAATAGAAGCAGATAACGGAGAGAAACATGCTTGTGTATGTGACGGATACAGATATAATGAGGGCGATGATGAAATTGATAAATTGTATCATTTAAATATGGGATGGTGGAATTGGTACGGAGGTAATGCTTGGTACCATATTTTTGATGATTTCAGTGCTGTCGGTTATACATCAATTACGGGCGGTGTATTTGATGTTATTCCGAAACCGGTTATGAATAATGTTGTCAGAACTTCAGATTATCATACGTTTATCGTAAATTGGCAAACAAGCAAACAATTAAATTGGCAATCTTTTGAACTTCAGGAAAGTTATAATAACGGTTCTTGGACAACCGTAGCAAGTGATATTTCCGATACTTTATTTCAAAGAACTGTTTCTGCCGACGGAATTTATAAATATCGTGTAAGAGCAAAAGTCGGAGGTGTATTTTTTGCCGACAGTTATTCCAATACGGGAGTTGTACAGGTAGGTAAAACTATTTTTCTAGATTTTGACGGAGATGATTCTTTTTTCGTAAATGACAGTTATGATAAATTGGATGTTTCCGATAATTGGACGTTTGAAGCCCGAATAAAAGTTAATTCCTATAATAACGGAGATTGGTCAGTAATTGCCGACAGGCGAGGTGTTTTCTCTTTTTATCTTATTGATGATACCGATGCCGATTTTGCATTAAGATTTGCCGTCAGAGATGCTTCGGATAATATCATTGCATCAGTGCGTTCCGACAATTCAAATCTGAATTTGGAATTGAATAAATGGTATCATACAGCTGTGTCATTCGACGGAACAACGGCACGAATGTTTATAAACGGGCAAATTATTGACGAAAGTACCGATGCAAATTTTATTCTGACCGGTTCTACAAATGCTTTAAATATCGGTGCAAGATATTGGGGCAGCTATTCCAGATATTTTAACGGACAAATTGATGAAATAAGATTATCGGATACGGCAAGATATACGCAGGAATTTTGTCCCGATATTTTTAATGTTTTACAAAATGACGACAAAACAAGATTGCTGTTGAACTTGCAATACGACACGGGAACAGCTTTGTTTGATGCTTCGCATCATTTTCTCGGAATTTCTCTTCGAGCTTCTCCGAATACGGCAAATTGGCAAACGCAACAAGTGCCTGCTATTAATGCACAACCTGTCAGTTATTCTGATTGCTCCGGGGGGGCATCATTTAACATCAATGCTGTAAATGCCGTTAATTATCAATGGCAAATAAATGACGGCAGCGGATTTACAAATCTTACCGATGATACAAATATTACGGGTGCGGAAACAAATTCTTTAAACTTTAATGATGTTTCGGGTTTTGCAAATTTCAATCTTTTAAGATGTATTCTTTCTTCATCTTCAGTTCCTAAAACCTGCTCTGATAATGCTCGATTATATGTTTACGGAAATTGTACCGTTTGGGACGGAAATTCTTGGAGTAACGGTGAACCGGATGCTTCAAAATCGGCAATTATTGATGCAAATTTTACGGCTGACAATTTTATAACAACCGATAACTTAACGATAAACTCGAATGATACCTTATTTATTAATGAAAATTACACATTGAAAGTTAACGGAGATTTTATAAATAAAGGAACTTTAATGTTAAAGTCGGATAATGCCGATCAAATTCCGGCTACATTTATTTCCGGCGGAGAAATTATAAACTACGGAACAATGCATATGCAAAAAGCATTTTCCGCGACTTATGCAAATATTGAAGAAAATAGTTTTTTCTTTTCCTATCCGGTTTCGGAAACTGATGTTGTCTCAAATGTTTTTGAAAATCAACCTAATGTATATAAAAATGAAGGAAAAATTACTTCTTGGTCATTAGTTGATGCCGATTATAATATAAAAAACGGTGATGCATTTTTATATCAATATAATAATGATAATAAAGCAGAATTTATCGGAACTTTTTTTGAAGGAAATAAAGAAAGAAGTTTCAAAAAATTGAAAAATGATGATTATTTTGCTTTTGTTTCAAATCCGTATCCTTCTTATATTGATTGGAGTTCTGCAAACGGATGGTATAAAGAAAATATTTCACCGCAACTTTATACTTATGATATTTTTAATAACGGAAACAGTTTTAATTATTCTGTTTGGGACGGAATTGTCGGTATTCATTCCGGAAGTCAATATATAAAACCCGAAGATGCTTTTTTCGTGTATATGTCTGATTATCGGGCAAAAATCCGATCCGGCAGAGAGATTGCAGTTTCAACAGAAGATATTTCAAACTCAAATTCTACACCGCAAAATTTAATTCGTTTTCAATTTGAAAATGAAGATGCAAGTATTTATGACGAAGCCGTTTTATATTTTTCCGATACAGAAAATGCTTGTTTAAAAGTCATGCCTTTATCAGATAATAAATTCTATACTTTTTTCCCTTCGGGAACAAAAAAATATGCCGTAAAAAGAATTGTAAATCCGTCACTTGATACCTTAATTTCAGTCGGATTTAAAACTTGGCAACCGGAACAAATTACATTTCGGGTTACGGATTTTACCTTTGATGAGAATACACCGGTTAAATTGAAAGATTTGTGGACAGGGGAAACTAAAATGTTGCAAAACGAAACAACTTATACTTTTTCGGCTAGTGCTTCCGAACCCGATAATCGTTTTAAACTGTATTTCGGAGATTATGCAAGTTCAGTAAGAAATATTGAGAATAACAATATTAAAGTTTGGTCTTCAGGAAATATGATTTTTATTCAGAATTTTGATTTTAAGAATATCAATTATGAACTTTTTGATATTTCCGGAAAAAAAATAAAAGAAGGAAAGTCAAATCATAATCTTATTAAAATCAATAGTCCTCATAGCGGAATGAATTTTTTAATTATTAAGAATAAACAATTAATAAAATCATATAAATTGATGATTGAAAATTAAAACTCTTAATTATGAAAAAATACACAGTTAAAATTTTATGTATTTTCGTTTTAATTTTAAGTATAAACAGGAAAATTTTTTCGCAAAACGTATCAATTAACGATAACGGTGCCGCACCGAATTCTCATGCAATTCTTGATGTGGATATTTCTACCAATGATGCAGGTATTTTAATTCCTCGTTTGACCTCTTCCCAAAGAACGGCAATGACACTTCCTGTCGCAGACGAAGGATTAACAGTTTATGACGAAACCGTTAAGTTATTTTATTTTTGGACAGGTTCCGAATGGAAAGAAATTACAACGCGAGGTTCAAATTGGTCAATTACAGGAAACTCGGCAATAAATTCTTCAAGTAATTTTATCGGTACGGTTGATGCAAATGATTTTGTAATAAGAACAAATAATGTTGAAAGAGCAAGAATTTTATCTGCCGGTAATTTCGGGATAGGTACAAGTAATCCTGATGCGAAGTTACATGTCGTATATACAGGTGCGGTTATGACACAATACCCCGGAACTGTTGCTGCATTTCAACAAAATAATGCAACAACCGATTGGGCAAGAATGTCTATTATAGGGGGCAATGCAGGAGCAAGTTTAATTGATTTCGGTGATGTCGATAAACAAGACCCGGGGTCAATAAAATACGATCATACAGATAATTATTTTGCTTTTTTTACAGGAAATACAAATGAAAGAATGCGTATTACATCTTCGGGTAATGTTGGGATAATGGTAACAGATCCTGATGAAACATTAGAAGTTAACGGTTCAATTAAAATGACGGACGGAAATGAAGGAATAAATAAAGTTATGGTTTCTGATGCGAGCGGAACAGGAAGTTGGAGCAATGAAAACGACGGTGTAAAAACACGAATTATTAATCTGATAAATCAATCAGGTGACGCGATAATATGGACACATCCGGAAAATATAGAAGTAAGGTTTAAAATTACCGATCCTAATAATAATCAAGTTACTGTTGAGAATAAATCAGGTGACGCAACACATTATTGGAATGTATCAATAATAGGAGGGGCTACAGGAAGAGAAAGTGTTGAAAGCGTCAAATATAAAGCTGATTTTTTAAGAGATGACGGAACAAACGATGTTTTAAAATTTGATTTAGGCGGAAATCTTATAGGTTGGTTTAAGGTAATTTGCACAGATCAGAATAATGAAAAGGACGGTTTTATTCTTAATGTTATGTGTTATAATGGTAACATTAACGGAACCGTACAATATTGGGATAATTAAAAAAATAAAAAATGCAAGAACAACAATTTAATTTAATTGTAAAAAATTTATCAAATGAAGCTACTGAAGAAGAAAAGCTTTTGTTTGAAAGAGAAATGCAAAATAATTTAAAATTTCGTACAGATTTTAATGATATTCAAACTCTTTGGAATTCATTAAATTATGCCGCAAAATCTTTTGAAAAAGAGAGAATTTTGAAATTAATCAATCTTAAAATTTCTCAAAACAAAAAACAGAAGCACAACAGATTATTGTATACTTCATTAAAATATGCGGCTGTTTTTATCGGATTGTTAGTTATTTCAGTGACTATTTACAGAGATTTGAATAATGTTGAAACCATTGCAAACAATACCGGAAAAGTTGAAAAAATAGTTTTGCCCGACCAAACGACTGTTACTTTAAACCAAAATGCAAAAATTGAATATGAAAATTCAACAATAAAAGGTTTTAATCGAAAGGTAAAACTGACAGGTGAAGCATTTTTTGAAGTAAGCAAAAAGCAAAATCAAAAATTTATAGTAAAAACCGATCATTATGACATAACTGTTCTCGGAACAAAATTTAATGTTCGAACATATCAAAATTCAAATTCGGTTGTATTAACCGAAGGAAAAGTTCTTCTTAATAACTTTAAAATACAGAATAAGCAAATTGTTATGAAACCTGGAGAAATCGTAAAATTTAATCCTGCCGATAACAGATTTATTCAAGAAAAAATTAATCCTGTAATTTATACATCTTGGATTAATAAACGCTTGGAGTTTGATAATCTGTCGCTTAATGATTTGGCAAAATTACTGAAAGTAAGATATCACAAAACTTTGATTATTGAAAACGAAGATGCCGAAAATAAACATATCAGCGGTTCGGCACCTGCCGATGATGTTCATTTGATTGTAAAAGCTTTGCAGTCAATTTTAAAAACAGGAATTACTGAAAAAAATGATACAATAATTATTAATTAAAAATTAATGTTCTTATGAAAAAACTGTTATTAATAACTGCTTTTTTGTTTGTTTCCGGAATTATTTTTTCCAAAGGGCAAATATTTAAGCAAAAAGCAGAAGTTGAATTGTCTGATGTAATTAAAAAAATTGAGAAAAAATACGATATCTCGGTAACCTATGAATCAGATATTTCTTTTAAGTTTACAAAAAATCAAGTAATAACGGTGTTAAATAAAAAAACACCGGAAGATGCCTTGAGAGAAGTTGTCAGAAAAAAAGATTTGTCTTTCAAAAAAATCCGAAATGATTATTTTGTTTTAGTTAAAAAAGATAAAAGTACATCTGATTTAAAAACAACAAATTTAATTGAAAAGACAATTACCGGAACGATAACCGATAATGCCGGGAAAGTTATTCCCGGTGTTTCCGTTATTGCTAAAGAAGATAATAGTATTGCGGCAATGACTGATACAGACGGTAAATATTCAATTGTTGTGAATGAAAATATAAAGACATTGATTTTTAATTATATCGGTTACAAAATAAAAGAAGTTGCAATAGGCAATCAAACAGAAATCAATGTTGTAATGCAGGAAGATTTGTTTGACATTGAGGAAGTTATTGTTTCGGGTGTAGCCGGTAATACCCCGACTAAAAAATTAGCCGTTACGGTTGATAAAATCAATGCGGATAAATTGAGTGAAGCACCTGCAAGTTCATCTGCTTCAGCTTTACAAGGAAAAATTCCGGGTATTTTAGTAAAAAGTTCTTACGGTTCACCCGGAAGCGGTACTACAATTCAAATGAGAGGAGCCACGTCATTAAGAGGAAACAGTCCGCCTTTAATTATTGTTGACGGGGTTATGGTAAATACGAATTTAGCAGATATAAATGTTGATGATATAGCATCTTATGAAGTGGTAAAAGGTGCAGCTGCCTCTGCATTATATGGTTCAAAAGCCGGAAACGGTGTTATTGTTATTACAACAAAAAGAGGAAAAAATTTAAAAGAAAGTTTCAAAATTCATGTTCGTAACGAATACGGAATTTCGAACCTTCAAAAAGAACTTGATTTGGCAACGCATCATCCGTATCAATTAGCTGCAGATAATGATGATTTTCCGTATACGAAATATGAAGGTGTAACCTATGATGATAACGGAACTGTACTTTCAGGAAGTCGTTTATTGACAGATTCAGCTTATGCCGATCAAAATTATGCAATTGTAAGAGATCAACAAAAAGAATTTTTTAAACAAGGAAAATACTATACGAATTATTTCAGCTTGGCTAAAAAAGATAATAATACAAATATGTTTTTATCTTTTGAAAATCATAAAAATTCGGGAATTGTATTTGCAACCGAAGGTTATTCCAGAAAAAACTTCAGATTTAATGCTGATACCAAAGTCGGTAAATTTATCACTTTATCAACATCAAATATGTATATGTTGGCAGAAACAGATAATCCGGGAACCTCAAAAGGTTTTTCGGATGTTTTATTTGTTCAACCGGATGTTGATTTAAATAAACCGAATGAGGACGGAAGTCCTTATCATTACAAACCTGATCCTTGGAGTATTGCTGAAAATCCTTTATATCCTTTATTTTACAGAGAAAGTACTTCTAAAAGAAATTCTTTTTTAACCAATATAAGCTCAAAAATTCAAATTACGAATTGGCTAAATCTTAAAACAAAATATACTTATGAAAAATATCATTCTTTCGCAAGGGGCTATAATCCCAAAGGATATTTATATATGGATACGGCTTTTTATAAAGGTTTGTTGGAGAAAACAAATTATGAAAATAATTCTCAAAATTTTCAATCAACTTTAAATTTTAATAAAGTTATTAATGATTTTACCGTTAAATCAAAAGTTAGTTATTTATATGAACAGGAAGATTGGGATAATACTTATACGTCAGGGAAAGATTTTGTTGTGAGTGATATTCCTCAATTTGATTACAGTGATCCGACTCAATCTGAAAATTCATCATATAACGGTACAATAAAATCGGTTGATGTTTTCGGTATTATTGATGCTGATTACATGAGTAAATATATTCTGTCAACATTAATTCGTCGTGACGGCTCATCATTATTCGGTGAAAATGAAAGATGGCATACTTATTATCGAGTAGCCGGAGCATATCGAATTACCGAAGATTTTAAAATCCCCGGTATTCAAGAATTAAAATTAAGAGCTGCAATAGGGACTTCAGGACAACGACCCGGTTATTCCGATCAATACGAAACTTATTATAGTGATAATGGTAATTTGTATAAAGATCATATTGGTAATAAAGACTTAAAACCTTCTGAATCAACCGAAACCGAATATGCATTGGATGCTCAATTTTTGAAAATTATGAGTTTTACGGCAAGTTATTCCGAAACAACAACAAAAGATGCATTATTAAAAGCTCCTGCTGCAAGCTATCTTAATGGTTTCCCTTCTCAAATAAAAAATGTCGGAACGATTAAATCACAATCCTTAGAACTTTCATTAAATATTAAAGCTATTCATAGGAAAAATATTAATTTGTCGTTTGGTTTTAATTTTGACAGAATAAGACAGCAAATAGAAGATTTGGAAATAAATAAATTTTATACGGGACCAAGGGATGCTTTTTTGGTTGAACCGGGACAAAACTACGGAATTATTCTGGGAAATCAATGGGTAACATCTTTGAGTGATATGGCGAATCAATTACCTGAGGGAATGACTATTGATGATTATGAAATTAATAACGAAGGTTATGTTATTTCTGCAGGAACAGAAGGCGGTCCTTCGGAAAAACCAATAGCATTAGACGCAGATAATGACGGTACGGCAGATAAGGTTGTTATTGCCGATTGTAATCCTGATTTTAACTTAAATTTTAATACAAATTTTTCTTATAAAGGATTTTCATTATATATGTTGTGGTCATTAAAATACGGCGGAGATGTTTATAATAAAACAAAACAATATTTATTTCTTGAAAACCGTGCCGGTATTATTGACCAATACAATAAACCCGATAATGAAAAGAAATCAATTTATTATTATCAAACATTTTATAACGGTAATAATTTGAATTCTTATTTTATAGAAGACGGTACTTTTGTTAAACTAAGAGAAATGTCTTTGGCTTATAAATATAATTTTAATAAGCAATCAAAAATTGCAAATGTTTTGAAATCAGTAAAAATCGGACTTGTCGGACATAATCTGTTAACAATAACAAAATATACCGGTTATGACCCGGAAGTGGGAAACAGTGATTATTCTGCAAATTTTTCTTATGACAATTACGGTTATCCTAATTTCAGGACATTAACAGGATCAATAGAATTTACTTTTTAATTTAAAAACTTGGAACAATGAAATTTAAATATATTATAATACTTGTTTTAATTGTTAGTTTGTCTTCGTGTACAAAAGATCTTGACGTAATTTATAACAATAATCCTGATCGAGAGCTTGTACTTACAAATCCGGAAAATATATACGGCTTAACAACAAGTTTATTTTTTAATTGGTATAAAGCACAATATCATGCTTATACTTTTTCTCCCGTATTGGCTATGTGGACAATGGCAGATCAAGGTACCAGTTCATGGCTTAACGGCGGAATGTATGATTTGTCTTCGGAGCCGCGTGCAGAATTTAATAATTCTGAAGAGTATGATTGGAAATTAATAACCGAAACATACGACCACAGAATGTATGGAGATTTAACTCAAGCGAATGATATATTGTTTGCTTTAAAGAACGGTTTGGAAATAGGAGAACTTAATACTAACGGAAAAGGTGAGGATACTGAGTTGGTTCATGCATTCAGTTCTTTTATTCAAGGATTGACTTTAGGTTATCTCGGATTAACTTTTGATAAATCATTTATTGTTACGGAAAATACCGATGACCCTTCGTTAGTAGAAGCTTCACCATATAATGTAGTTATTGATTCTGCGGTTGTTTCTTTGGATAAGTGCATTGAAATATGTAATAATAACAGTTTTACGGTTCCTGATGATTGGATTAACGGTTCAACTTATACGAATAATGAGTTGGCACAATTAGCAAGTTCATTTGCCGCACGTTTAATGGTTTATTGCTCAAGAAATGCGACTGAAAATGAACAAGTTGATTGGGCAAAAGTACTAACCTATACAAATAATGGTATTCAAAGAGATTTGGCACCTTATATGGATAATGTTACATGGAAAAATTATTTCTTTCATTATTCGGTTGCACGTGATAATTGGGTCAGAATTGATGCCCGTATAATCAATTTAATGGATCCTGATTATCCGTATCGTTACCCTGATTTAAATTCAGAATCTGCACCGGGAATTGCAACTTCAGATGATGCCAGGTTATTGTCAGATTTTTCTTATGACGGTATTTGTAATTTTAAACCTGAAAGAGGCTATTATCATTATTCAAATTATGAATATACGCGTTATCCGTATTCTTTTTCAAATCCGGATTATGTAATTGATTTTAGTGTTACCGAAAATGATTTAATTAAAGCTGAAGCATTGTTTCATAACGGTGCAAAAAATGATGCAATCGATATTATTAACAACGGTACACGTGTTACAAGAGGGAATTTAACCCCATTGGATTACAGTATTTCTGATGCAGATTTTTTAAAAGCATTATTTTACGAAAGAGATATTGAATTGATAATGACGGGTTACGGAATTGCCTATTTTGATATGAGAAGAAGAGATATGTTACAGGAAGGAACACCCTTACATTTTCCTATTCCTGCCGAACAATTACATGTTATTAATTTACCGATATACACATTCGGAGGTGTTGCAAATGCTGACGGTATCAATACCTCAAACGGCGGATGGTTTCCGAATTAGAAAATAATAAATCACAGAGGATGTCTAAAAAGTCAACAGAGGAGTCATTCTGAACTTGTTTCAGAATCTCAATAAGAACAATATCAGAGACTTATAAAGATGCTGAAACAAGTTCAGCATGACTAACCGGAATTTGTCAGACAACTTCTTTCTGTTAATTATAAACATAACTAATTTTTTCGTATGAAAAATTTGAAAATACTGTCATTACTGCTGTTTCTGACAATTATACCGTTTTTTGCAGATGCTTGCACAACAGCCGTAATTTCAGGTAAATATACAAAAGACGGTCGCCCTTTACTATGGAAAAATCGTGATACATGGGCAGTAAATAACATCATTCGTTATTTTAATGACGGAAAATATGCTTGTGTCGGTTTGGTAAATTCAAAAGATTTAAAAGGCAAAAGCATTTGGATCGGTTATAACGAAACCGGATTTGCCATAATGAATTCTGCATCGTATAATTTGAACATCGGTGACGGAATTGAACAAACCGGACACGAAGGTCAGTTAATGAAAAAAGCGCTTCAAAACTGTAAAACATTGGCGGATTTTGAAGCCATGCTC
>JANTGL010000049.1 GCA_024762915.1 Bacteroidales bacterium
AAAGGAAGAGCAATTTCGTTTGCTCGGCGGAAATTCCGTCCACGGCGAAGTTGAAAAAACTTTAAAAGGTTTGGGTTTTGAACAAAACGATTTTAAACGGCAAGTTACCGAGTTCAGCGGCGGCTGGCGAATGCGTATTGAATTGGCAAAAATAATTCTCCAAAAACCCGATTTGCTTTTACTCGATGAACCGACCAATCATCTTGATATAGAATCGATTGAATGGCTGGAACAACTTCTGATTTCATATCCGGGTGCAATCATTTTAATATCGCACGACAGAACTTTTTTAGATCGTATTACCAAACGAACAATTGAAATTTCCTTAGGAAAAATATATGATTATAAAGCTGCTTACAGTAAATACGAAGAACTTCGAAAAGAACGCATCGAACAGCAAACGGCAGCTTATGAAAATCAGCAGAAAAAAATAAAAGATACCGAACAATTTATCGATCGTTTCAGAGCAAAAGCAACCAAAGCCGTTCAAGTGCAATCACGCATTAAGCAATTGGAAAAAATTGAACGCATAGAAATTGATAAAACCGATGTTTCCGATTTGCATGTAAAATTTCCGCCGGCTCCGCACTCCGGTGAGTTGACACTTGATGTTGAAAATCTTCTGAAAAAATACGATGATAAAATCATTCTGAAAGATATTATTTTGACCGTTGAAAGAGGAAGAAAAATTGCTTTTGTCGGGAAAAACGGTGCCGGAAAAACCACTTTAATAAAAGTGATTACCGGAGAAACAGATTTTTCCGGAAAAGTAAAATTAGGACATTTGGTGAAAATCGGTTATTTTGCTCAAAATCAGGAAAAAGAATTGGATGAAAATAAAACCGTTTTTGAAACATTGGATGATATTGCGGTAGGAGAGGTGCGAAAAAAATTACGAACAATTTTGGGAAATTTCCTTTTCAGTGATGATGATATTGAAAAAACAGTTGCCGTTTTATCCGGCGGTGAACGTGCTCGTTTGGCATTGGCGAAATTGATGCTTGAACCCTACAATTTTTTAATTCTGGACGAACCGACAAACCATTTGGATATTCATTCGAAAGATGTTTTGAAACAGGCACTTATGCAATATAACGGAACCTTAATAGTCGTTTCTCACGACAGACATTTTCTGAACGGATTGGCTGATGAGATTTATGAATTTACAAATCATAAAATTAAGAAACATTCAGGTGATATAAATTTATTTCTGGAAAAGAAAAAAGCAGAAAGCATAAAACAATTTGAAAAAAATATCGGCACAAAAAAAAATAAAATTAGTACAAGTTCAAACAATAAAGACTTGTATTTAAAACGAAAAGAAGCAGATAAAGAAATTCGTAAAGCTGAAAATGAACACAAAAATCTTGAAAAACGAATTGAAGAATTAGAAGATTTTATTACGGAATGTGAAGACAAATTATCTTCCGGAGAAAAAATAACAGATACAAATTTTTGGACTGATTTTGAAAATGCAAAAAAAGAAGTTGATCAAAAGATGCTGATTTGGGATGAGTTAACTCAAAAAATATCCGAACTTACCGAAAAAAAAGATTTGTTAAAATAATCTTTATGAAACACCCAAACCGGACTATTAATAATCGGCGGAATGATTAATGCAATTTCATAAATAAATATATTGAATAAAGCTTACATGCGGGTGTTCCTTTGTGACCTTTGAAAATAATAAAAAAAGACACATGAAATTTCGGTTGTGCTTATCCGAAAATAAAATATATTCTTATATTTGCATTTAACTTGTTTATAATATTTTAAGCAAATGTTTTGTTTTTTTGCTGATTTAAGTGTTTGATAATAAAAAATACTAAAAATTGATGGTAAGACAATCCTTCAGAATAGTTATTACTGTTATAATAATTTCAGGATTATTCTTTTATCCGAATTGCAAAGGAGAAGATTCGGATAAAGACAGAAATGCAGACTCTCTTCAAAATCAGAATACGGATAAAACATTTAAATTTAAAGAAAAGTTATTCAGTATTCCGTCACCTTTTGTTGCATCGGACTTAATAAAAGAAATTTCTGATGATTTTAACAGCGATTTGCTGAATCCTGCCGAAAATAAAATTAATTACACGACAACTTCCGATAAAGCTTTAAATCTGGGTGTTTATACGGCAGATTTAGCCTATTCAAATGTATATGAACAGTTTTCTTCAACAACAAAATATATTAAAGTTGTTCGTAACTTATCTTCTGAGTTACAAATCATGAATTCCTATACTGACAAGGTTCTTGAAAATTTCGAAAAGAATTTGAATGATAAAGATTCATTAAATAAAATTTTTACCGATGCATATCGAGAAACTGATTTATATCTTTCTGAAAATAACAGACAACAAGTTGCTGATTTAGTTGTTGCGGGTGCTTGGATTGAAGGACTGTTTTTAATGACACAAATTGCTGCAGAAAAAAATAATAAAGAATTAATTGATCGAATCGGCGAGCAAAAATATTCCCTTAAAAATTTAATAATTTTATTAAATAAGCATCAAAACGAAAATGAAAAGATAACAAATTTGAATAATAAATTGAACGAGTTAAATCGTGAATTTAATCAAATTGAAATAAAATATAAATACATTAATCAAATTGTTGTTCCGAATGAACGAAAAAGTGTTATTTTGAGCGAAACTCAAATTATGATTACCCCGGAAGTGTTAAAAAAAATTACTGAAAAAGTGAAAGAAATCAGAAAATTAGTTATTAAATAATTCAGAATTAAAGTGAAGAATTTAAAATTTAAATATTTCCTTCTGTTATTAAGTTTTATTGTTTTTAAACTTAATGCAACTGCTCAACTGGATTCGGTAATGGCAGAATGTAACACGCTTCTGACAGACGATTTTATATCAGACGGACAACAATATTTAAGTTTGATTACGGGTGACCAAACTGCTGAATTCAGTGTCGTTTTTTACGGCGGAAATACATACAGAGTTATTTCATGCGGCGGTAATAACAATAAAGATATTATTTTTAATATATATGATAAATATCGGAATTTATTGTTTTCAAACATTGATTATGATAAAACCAATTATTGGAATTTTCAGTTTGAATCAACAGTTGAATGCTTTATTGAAGCAAAATTTGAACCCGGAAATAATAAATCCGGTTTTGCCGTTATTTTAATAGGTTTACAAAAATGAGCGAAAATATTTTAAAAGCATTAATGCAGCTTTTTGCAATCATTGCTCGTCCGAACAGTGATGAAAGTTCTCGGCGTCCGCTTGTGAAACTGTTTTTAAATCAGCAGCTTAATAAAGAATTAGTATCGCATTATCTTATTATTTTTGATAACTTTTATCACGAGCATCAAAAAAAATCTCAAAATAAATTGGCTAAAAGAATAGCCTCCTCTTCAGTAAGAGTCCTAACAATTTGCACAATAATAAACAAAGAACTTACATTAAAACAAAAAATAATTGTTCTGGTTCGTTTGTTGGAATTTATTAATTCCGAAGGTAAAGCTTCAGAACAAGAATATGAGTTTGTTAAAACCGTTGCCGAAACTTTTTATATCTCCGATGAGGAATATGAAAGACTTAAAATGTTTGTCCTGAATAAAAAAGGAAATATTCCCGAGTTTGAAAATGTTTTGGTCATTCATGACAAAGAACCCGAAGATAAGAACGTAAAATATCTTTATACAAAAGCACTTGATGAACCTATTATAGTATATTACAGTAAAATATCAAATCTGTATATCTTTGAATATTACGGTTCAAAAGAATTATTTCTTAACGGCCAACTGATACTTAAAGATCGAGTATATGCCCTTTCTGCCGGTTCTGCAATTCGAGATGCTAAAAGACACCCGATATATTTCAGTGATATCGTAAAAGCTTTTAAAGACGAATCTCAAAAAACAAAACTCCTTTTTGAAGTTAAGAATCTTACTTATAAATTTCAGAGCGGAAAAATAGCTCTTCATAAAACCGATTTTACTGAAACTGACGGAAAACTAGTCGGAATTATGGGTGCAAGCGGTTCCGGAAAATCAACCTTACTCAATATTCTTAACGGAAATTATCCGTCGTCAACCGGTGAAGTTTTAATAAACGGATTTGATGTTAACAGAGATAAAGAAGAACTCGAAGGGATAATCGGTTTTGTTTCGCAAGATGATTTATTGATGGAGGATTTAACTGTTTTTCAAAACTTGTATTATAATGCTGAATTGTGTTTTGGCGGCTTATCGAAAAATCAAATTCTTGAAAAGGTTGTCAAAATTCTTAAGGATCTCGGACTGTTTGATATTCGGAACATGAAAGTCGGAAGTCCTTTGAATAAAAAAATCAGCGGCGGACAACGAAAACGTTTAAATATTGCGCTGGAATTAATCCGTGAACCTGCAATTTTATTCTTGGATGAACCCACGTCGGGTTTATCGTCTCGTGATTCGGAAAATATTCTTGACTTGTTGAAAGACATTACATTAAAAGGAAAGTTGATTTTTGTAGTTATTCATCAACCGTCTTCCGATATTTTTAAAATGTTTGATCGCCTTGTAATTCTTGATCAAGGCGGATATGTGGTGTATAACAGTGATCCCGTTGATTCTTTAGTCTATTTTAAATCTCGTATTAAGCAAGCCGATTGGAGTGAAAGCGAATGTCCTGTCTGCGGAAATGTGAATGCAGAACAGATATTTGATATTTTAGAGTCTCAAATATTGGATGAATACGGAAATTTAACTTCTTTAAGAAAATTTAAACCCAGAGAATGGTACACCTATTACGAAGAAAATAAACCGAAAGAAGATATTTTGCAAAAAGCTGATGTTGATAAAGATAAAATTTATAAATCATTACCGGAAATTAAATTTAAAGTCCCGAATAAATTAAAACAATTTTGGATTTTTACGCAACGTGATGTTAAATCTAAATTAGCCAATGTTCAATATATGGTTCTGAATTTATTAGAAGCTCCGATTTTGGCTTATTTACTTTCTGAAATAATTAAATATTTAAATATTTCGGCAGAAAATACAATCGGGTATAATTTCAGCGAAAATGATAATATTCCCGTATATATTTTTATGGCTGTAATTATTGCTCTTTTTACGGGTTTAACAATGAGTGCCGACGAGATTATTAAAGACAGAAAAATAAGAACTCGTGAATCGTTTTTAAATTTAAGCAGAAACAGCTATTTGCTTTCTAAAGTATTTATACTCTTTGTAATAGCTGCATATCAAGCATTAACTTTTACCTTAATAGGAAACTCGATTTTGCACATTAAAGCCATGTATTGGGAATATTGGCTAATCTTATTTTCTACTTGGGCTTCCTCAATAATGATGGGCTTAAATATTTCCGACGGATTTAAAACATCTGTTACAATCTATATTCTTATTCCTTTTTTGATTATTCCTCAAATTGTTTTAAGCGGGATTATTGTAAGATATGAAAAATTAAATCCGGCAATAACTCAACCCGGAACCATTCCTTGGTTCGGTGAAATTATTACGGCAAGATGGTCCTACGAAGCATTGGCAACTTATCAGTTTGTGTATAATAAATATGAACAACCAATTTATAAATGGGAACGTATTAAGCATGAAGCAAATTATAAGAAAGATTTAATTGTCAGTAATTTGAAAAATAAAATCAGTTATTATGAAAGGCATAAAAATGAACTTTCAAAAGAAGATATAATTATTGAGAACTTGAGTGTTATCAGAAATGAAGTCTTAAACGAACTGAAAGTAAATAATAAAGTAAGCTCGGATTTAAATCTGAATCATATTTATATTAACAAAATAACAACTGAAGATATTACTAAGTTGAAAACGTATCTTGTTGATTTAAAACAATATTATATTAATCGATATAAATTAGCCGAACAAAAAGAAGATGAATATATTGATAAACAGACTAATACTCCTGAATTAAACGAAAAATATATTCAATTAAAAAGAACATTTCATAATGAAGCTTTGGAAGAAATTGTTACTAATAAAAATGAATTAAAAAAAATATTGGAATATAAGGGACATCTTTACCAAAAAACAGATATGATTTATAAATATCCCGAACGTGTTTTAATTTCTCAATTTTATGCCCCTAAAAAGAAATTATTCGACGGGAAGTATTATCCGACTTTCTGGGTAAATTTCTTTGTTATTTGGATTTTTACGATATTCTTGTATTTTTTATTGTATTTCAGTATTATTAAAAAAACATTCTTGTTTTTTGAAAATTTGAAATACAGAGCAAAAGAAAAACATGAGCATAAACTTTAAACAGTTTCTGATTTTTCCGATACGATTCCGTTTTAATTTTTAAAAACAACACAAAAGAATGAAACTTATTATTATCAACGGCCCAAACCTTAACCTTCTCGGAATCAGAGAAAAGGATATATACGGAAATAAATCTTTTGAAAGTTTTTTTGAAAATTTATCATTTAAATTTCCTGATTATAAACTTGAATTCTTTCAATCGAATATTGAAGGAGAGATTATTAATAAACTTCATGAAGTCGGCTTTTCATACGACGGTATTATATTAAATGCTGCAGCATATACACATACTTCTTTGGCAATCGCAGATGCTGTTAAAGCAATTAATTCTCCGGTTATTGAAGTTCATATCTCAAATATTTTCAGTCGCGAAAAAATCAGACACACTTCATTGATAGCTCCTTATTGCAAAGGCAGTATATCCGGTTTCGGACTGAAGTCTTATGAATTAGCCGTAAAAAGTTTTTTATAACAACCTTTTCCTTCTTTTTACTTGAATAATTCCCCTATTTAACGTATATTTGTTAATGTTTACATTTATACTGATACCATGAAAATTTCTCTGATAAATAATGATCCTTATTTAAAACCTTTTGAAGATACTGTTTTATACAGATTAAATCAATTTAAGAAAAAAGTAAATGAACTGACTAAGGGAAAATCATTATCTGAATTTGCAAATGCACATCATTATTTCGGTCTGCATAAAACAAAATCCGGATGGGTTTATCGAGATTGCTTACCTAATGCGCAAGAAGTATGGTTAATTGGTGATTTTTCCGAATGGAAACAAATCGATAATTTTAAACTTAAAAAGGAAGCAAACGGAAATTTCTCAATAGCATTAAAATCAACTGTACTTAAACATGGTGATTTATATCGATTATTTGTTAAATGGGAAGGAGGCAGCGGTGACAGAATTCCGGCTTATGCAAAACGTGTTGTTCAAGATGATCAAACAAAGATTTTTAATGCTCAAGTGTGGTTTCCCGCAAAAGCTTATAAATTGAAACATTCTTCACCGGAAGAAAAAGACTCTGTTTTTATCTATGAAGCACATATCGGAATGGCTTCCGAAGAAGGAAAAGTAGCAACTTTCAATGAATTTAAAGAAAATATTATTCCGAAAATTCATTCTTTGGGATATGATACAATTCAATTGATGGCGATTCAGGAGCATCCGTATTACGGATCTTTCGGCTATCATGTTTCAAACTTTTTTGCAGTTTCTTCAAGGTTCGGAACCCCTGATGAGCTAAAAGAACTTATTGATGAAGCTCATAAAAACGGAATCCGTGTAATTATGGATATTGTACATTCGCATGCCGTTAAAAATGAAATTGAAGGAATCAGTAAATATGACGGAAGTGACTATCAATTTTTTCATGCCGGAGGCAGAGGTCAACATTCAGCATGGGATTCACGCTGTTTTGATTACGGGAAAAATGACGTTTTGCATTTTTTATTATCAAACTGCAAATTTTGGATCGAAGAATATAATTTTGACGGTTTCAGATTTGACGGCGTAACCAGTATGCTTTATCTTAATCATGGTCTGGGGACTGACTTTACTTCATATAATGATTATTTTAACGATAATCAAGATGAAGATGCATTAGCATACTTAACTATGGCAAATAAGTTAATTCATGAAATTAAACCCGATGCAATTACGGTTGCAGAAGAAATGAGCGGTATGCCCGGTATTGCAAGTCCCATTGCTGACGGAGGTTTTGGTTTTGATTATCGCTTGGCAATGGGAATACCGGATTTTTGGATTAAAACCATTAAAGAACAAAAGGACGAAAATTGGCATATCGGAAATATCTTCTATCGTTTGACAGATAAACGAAAAGACGAAAAAACTATAAATTATTCAGAATCGCATGACCAAGCATTGGTAGGAGACAAAACAATAATTTTTAGACTGGCCGATGCAGATATGTATTATTTTATGCAAATAAATAATATGAATATGATTACGGAACGTGCTGTTGCACTGCATAAAATGATACAATTGATAACTTCCGCAACGGCTCAATCCGGCTATTTGAATTTTATGGGTAACGAATTCGGACATCCGGAATGGATTGATTTTCCTCGTGAAGGGAATAATTGGTCGTATCATTATGCAAGAAGGCAATGGAGTTTGGCACAAAATAAAGATTTGGCATATTTTTATTTAAATTCATTTAATACCGAACTGATCCATTTGTTAAAGTGTAAAAATATTCTCAACTCAGAGATTAATCTTTTGTCTGATAAAGCATATGATCAAGTTCTTATTTTCAGCAGAGGGGATTATATTTTTGTATTCAATTTTAATCCGTTTATGTCTTTTAAGGATTATGGTTTTAAAACTGAAGAAGGTAATTATAAAATTATTTTGAATTCCGATGATGAAACTTTCTTGGGACAAGGTAGAATAAATACTGAAATTCTTTATCAAACTTCTGACACTGAAGGTCAAAATATCCTTAAGTTATATATCCCTGTAAGAACATGTTTTGTTCTGGAAAAAAGAAAAGGTGATTAGTCTTTTTTATTTTCGTAATCTCAAAAATAGCTTATAAAATTTTCTTATATTTATTTTTAAGGTATGTTAATGTCCATCTTTCTTTCCAGCTTCCCCACGGATGATGAATACCCAGAGAAATTCCGTTATTTTTAATCCTTTTTATATCTTTTTTATTGTTGGGAGAAGGCGGATGATAAATTAATCTTTCAGGCAAGTATATACCGTTGTATTTATTTTTATTTTCATTATAAATTCTTGTTAAAAGCCCGGGACCCGTTGCATCAATAACTTGATTGTAATTATTAATAACAGGGGGATTTTTCATTAAATCATTAATAACATCTGACCAAAATTGATGATTCGGGACGGAAGCAAAAAAACAGTTTCCCAATGTATCTTCTTTATCACCGTAGTTGATACTTCTGTTCAACGGTAAAATGATTTCATGATTATTAAATTCAAATTGTTTCAAAATTTCATAATCTAAATCAGCATAAACACCCCCGATTTTATACATTATCAGATACCTTATTACGTCTGCGCGCATTATTCCTCTGGAAAATCCGTTAAATATATTGTAGAAATCAGGAAATTCCTTTTTAACAAATGCATTATTATCATCATCAGTCCACAATACGTATTTCCAATTTGGATTTAATTGCTGAATTTTATTAACATAAGGAAGCCATTTTTTAGGAACTTCTTTTGTTTTCCAAGTTTGATGAATAATTTTCGGTATCATATTTTTTTATTAAATGAATTATTTTAACAAATAAGCTAATGTATAAGCAATATCTTCCGAAAGGGTTTCAACAAAGGCGATATCATCTTCGGAAAAGGTTCCTGATGATGCTAATTCTATTACACCGTATACTTCTTCTTCAACAAAAATAGGTGAAAGCAATAAACTTTTAGGTTTAGTATGTCCGAAACCCGAAACAATTTTTATGTAATCATCATCAATTCTGTCGATATATACGGAGGATTTGTCGGCGGCACAGGTTCCGACTAATCCTTCACCTATTTTTATGTCTTTATTGATGATTTTTTTCTCATCGTAGGCATAAGATGCTTTTAATTTTAATAAATCGGAGTTCTCCTTTTTATCAACAACATAAATACCGCCGATATCAGCATGTAAAAAATGCACCAATTCCGATAATAAATCAAATGTCAGATTATTTAAATTTCCGAATTGTTGACGAATTATTTTCCCGAATTTGACAATGCCGTCTTTATGTTTATCAGAAATTGCTTTAATTTTTTCATCTTTTTTCCGTTCCTCATCTTTTGATATTAAGAATTCTTTTAAATTATTTAATGCATTTCCGAGCTTGTCATCGGAGTTGAATTCTCCTTCAATCTCTGTTGGTTTATTTGTTTTTAAATCGTTGATAAATTTAGTTTTGATTTCCGTATCTTTTTTTAATTGACGGATCAGATGTTTTGTTATTTCAAATTCAGAGATGTTAAAAATGTCTTTTTCACTGAGTCGGACTATTTCTGAAAGTTCATTATTCGTATATAGAAGTTGTTTTTTTATGAAATTGTAAATATAAAAAACGATAATAATAATTACAATTGTGAATAGGATCGTAAATAAAATATTGTTTACCAAAAATCGCCGATTCTTGTCTGCAAGTTCTGTTAAAACGATATCTTGAATATCAGTAAGATTATTTTCACTTTGATGAACTAAATTATTTAATTTGTCGTATAATCCTGAATAATAGGGTGTTCCGTTTATTTTTTGAAGTTTAAAGAATTGAAGAACGGTGTTAATCCAATCTGCTGTGTTATTAATAACGATTTGTTTTTCGGAAGTATTTTCAAAAATGGATTGATTTTGCTTAATGTTTTGCAAAAATGCTTTCTTGTCTTTTAAAAATTGCTCTTCACTTTCTTTGTTTCCTGTTGACAGTAAGTTCGTTTTTGATTTTTTAAGTTTATGAAAATGATTATAAAGTTGAGGGTATGTTTTTAGAATTTTATCTGTTTTTTGCTCCGTTCGAATAATATTCTCCGTATATCCGTTTCCGGAATTTCCGAGTTTAATAATATTTTCATTTAAAAGTCCGAAATCAGTTTCAAAATCATTATATAAATCTTTAATTTCATTAAATTTAACGGAAATATCAAAGTTAATGACGGAAGTTTGTTTATTAAGCCTTTCTGTTTTGTTTTTTAACAGATTTAAAAATAAATAAATTTTATCAGAATAAGCGTCATGTCCGTATATGTAGAAATCGTCAGAATGATTTATATTTTTATAATTTTGTGAGGCATTGTTTAATTGTTTTAAATTAACTGAAATTTCTTTAAGATTTCGGATAAAAGATATTGTATGACTTTGATTTCTGTTACTTGTGTATAAAAAATACATGAGAATAATTGAAGCAAGTACCGTTGAACTTGCAAAAAATATAAAATATGTTTTTAATTTTCGAGAAGCAGAATTTAACATGTTGTGATTTTAATTTTACCGAGATTCAATTTTAAACAAAAATAACAAAGAAATTTAATATCTTTGTAAAATTACGTCTAAAATAAGCCGATTTATACTTATCCGAAATAAAATTTACGAATTACTTAAATTTATTTGGTCATTTTTTTGAATAATTCGAATAATTATATTTTCTTTGCAGTCCGAAATAAAAAGGAAGGTTTTCAATCAAATTAAAATACAATGTCAAGAGTTTGTCAAATAACAGGTAAGAGAGTGACATCAGGTAATAATGTATCTCATTCGCACAAGAAAACGAAAAGAACATTTAAACCGAACTTGTTTACAAAAAAATATTTTCTTGAAGAAGAAGATCGTTGGATTGTTTTAAAAGTTTCTGCCAAAGGTATGAAAATTATAAACAAGAAAGGTTTGAATAATGCATTGAAAGATGCAAAAGAAAAAGGATACATCAGCAAATACTAACGTCAAAATTACAAAACAATGGCTAAAAAGAAAGGCGACAGAATACAGGTCATATTAGAATGTACCGAGCATAAAAACAGCGGAATGCCCGGAACATCACGATACATTACGACTAAAAACAGAAAAAATACGACTTCAAGATTAGAATTGAAAAAATACAATCCGATTTTGAGAAAATACACTATTCACAAAGAAATAAAATAATTAAGTCATGGCTAAGAAAGTTGTAGCATCATTGCAAAAAGGAGAAGGAAAAACATTCACAAAAGTGATTAAAATGGTAAAATCTCCTAAAACCGGAGCTTATACGTTTAAAGAAGAAATGGTTCATAACGAAAAAGTAAAAGAATTCTTTGCGAAGAAATAATTTTCGTTAAAACAATAACATTTTAATTATGAATGCTTTTTTTCCTATATGGGAGAAAAGCATTTTTTATATTTACGGGTATAAATTATTTCAAGAAATGGCATTATTCAAATCATCAAAAAAAGAAAAAGAAAATCTGAACAGCGGATTAGAAAAAACAAAAGAAAGTATTTTTAAAAAACTCTCTCGTGCCGTTGCGGGAAAATCAAAAGTGGATGATGATTTCCTTGATGATTTGGAAGAAATTTTAATAAGTTCGGATGTCGGTGTCGATACAACCGTAAAAATTATAGAACGTCTTGAAAACAGAGTTGCAAAAGATAAGTTTTTCGGCATACAAGAACTCAATAAACTGTTAAAAGAAGAAATAACGTCTTTGCTTTCGGAGAATGAAACAAATACCGCTGAGTTTAATTC
>JANTGL010000050.1 GCA_024762915.1 Bacteroidales bacterium
ATTAATCATGATGATTGACATATCCATCCCGTCACTGGTTTGATTATCTCCGGCACCTGTTTGACGGAGCGTATTTTTTATTTTATTTCTTAAACCGTCTAAAATTAAAGATGCCGTACAATTTTCGGAAGCATAGAAATCTTCGGTAACGATTTCATTTAAAAAAGCAATCCCCAGCATACTCATAAAAGCTCCGGGAACTCCGTGTCCGGTTGAATCGGCAGCTGCAAAGATGATTGTATTTTTAATTTGTTTGAACCAATAAAAATCGCCGCTTACAATGTCTCTCGGTTTGTAGAAAACGAAATATTCATTCAGAACCTCAGAAATTACTTTGTCGGGCGGGAGTAATGCTTCTTGTATTCGTCGGGCATATTGAATACTTGCTTTTATTTGTTCGTTTTGTTCCGTTATTTGTTCGTTCTTTTTCTTTACTTCTTCATGTTGATCTTCTATAATTTGTTTTTGAAGCGTAATTTCTTCATTTTTATGATTCAAATCGTTGTTAACAGTTTTTAATTCTTCGTTGGCATTTTCCAAAGCCAAATTTTGTTCTTCAATGGTTTTTTCATAACGTCTGCCGACTAAGCGAGCCATTAAAGTTGCCAGAACCGCTGCAATAAAAGCCATAATGATGAAACCGATGAGGAATCTTTGTTTCTGGCTCATGATTTCATCCTTAATGGTTTGGATATTTTCGTGAGCCGAAATCATCCATTCGGTTCCTTTTACGGGAATCATATAAGCAACTTCTGTTTTATTGGGTGTATGAAATAAACCGCCGGTTTCAAGACCCTCTAAAATAACATTTCGAGTTTTTTCGACATCACCGGTTTTTTTATTTTCAAAAGTTAATGATGAGGAAAGTTTTGTTCCTACTTTATCTTTATTCGGATGACAAACCATTTCCGCATCATATTTATCGAACATACATAAAAAGCCTTTATCTTCATCAGAACCCATTAATGCTTGTTGCAAGTTATCACTAACTTCTTTCTTAGATGCACCGTTTTTTAGTTGGTTTTCCAAAAACATTGCCATATTTTGAGCTTGTCGCTTATTGATATCAAGTTGTAACTCAATATATTTTTGCTGCATGTAATCTAAAGATAATTTCATTCCGAACCATCCGATTATTACAATGACCAAAGCAACAGAAATAAAGGTGAAAAAATACAATCTTGTTTTCATAGGTCTGAATTTAGTCTAATATTAGGTATTATCTTGTCCCCCGAAATATTTCATAAATTGCATTCTTTCGTATAATGCGGGGTTGCTGATTTTTTTGTAACTCATTAATCCTCTGAATTGACTTAAATTATCGTAATTTTTAGCTTCCATATATTTTTCAAGATCAGAATTCATTTTTTTAATCACATTAATTCCTGATTGATACATGGCAGAAGCAATTTGTACGGCATCGGCACCGGCCAGAATTTCTTTAATAAGGGCTTCACCGTTGTGTATGCCGGTTGATGCGGCTAAATCACATTCGGCAGTATCCGAAGCGATTGCAATCCATCTTAGAGAGGTCGGTAATTCATCAGGCGAACTGAAAATGTTAACGGGTACAATTTTATTGCTGTCAATATCGATATCGGGGCTGAAAAAGCGGTTGAAAAGTACAAGACCTTTAATCTTCGTTTGTGATAATTTCTTAATCATTCCGCCCAGATCAGTAAAAAAATAACTCATTTTTACGATAACCGGAATTACAAGTTTTGATGTAATTTCATCGATAATATCAAAATAGATTTTTTCTTTTTCTTCACTTGTTTTAGATGAATCCGTTGGTGCAATAAAGATATTTAATTCCAAAGCATCAGCACCGGCATCTTCAATTTTTTTTGCAAAATAAGTCCATTCATGAGAAGAAACACAGTTTATACTTGCAATAACAGGAATTGAAACAGTACTTTTGGCATCTTTTATTAAAGTGATGTAATTATTGATATTATCTTGTTTGATTTTGAAATCAAAATAATCCAAATCTTCATGATAAGCAGAATCTTTTCCGTTTTCTGTTAATAATTTGTCATATTCATGAGTAATCTCTTCTTCAAAAATAGATTTTAAAACAACGGCACCCGCACCGTTTTCTTCCATTTCTTTAATGTGTTCAACAGAACTTGTTAAACCGCAACTTCCTGCTATTATCGGGCTTTTAAGTTCTAATCCCGCAAATTTGCTTGTTAAATTTTTCATTTCTTATTAGTTTGTTTTTTAGTTATATAATCAGGATTTTCTATTAATTCCATTCCGCATTCGGGACAAGTTCCCTTAGTATCGGATTCTCCTTTTTTGCATCCTAAAGGACAAATATATCTGTTTACAGAAAGATCTTTTTTTTGTTTCTTTTCAGATCTTTTAAGTGTATCCGGTTGAACAACATTTAAAGAATCAATTTTTTGAATTTTGTCAGTTGTAATATTTTTTGTCGTATCGCCGTCAGTATTCTTTTTTTCTTTATGTTCTTCGGAACAAGAAAAAGAAACTATAACTGATATAAACAATAAGACAAAAATACGATATACATTTTTCATTTTTTGTGATATGGGTTACATGGGTTTAAAACGGGATGTCTTCTTCTTCCGGTGGCGGAATATCATTTTCCGTAAAAGGCGGAGGCACATCTTCAGGGATCTTGTCGCCGGTTGTATCGATTATTTTCCATGCACGTAAGTCGGTGTACCATCGCTCGTTATATTCTCGTGATTCAGGATTAAAACTGACAACTAAAACAGTTCCTTCCGAAAATTTCTTTAAACTGTCGGTTTTGTCTCCCCAAGCAGAGAAACAGACTTTTTTCGGATATTGATCTTGGGTTTCGATTATAAAATCCTGTTTTATCCATTTTCCGAATTTTCCTTCTCCGGTTTGTTCAGGTAGTTTTTTTATTAGTTTTCCGGTTATTTCGAGACTCATAATTGTAAATTTAAAAAGTCAAAGATAAAAAAAAAGTCCCAATAGTTATTGAGACTTTCATATTATTTAACATGTATATTTAAAAAATTAATCAATCACAATTTTATTAATTTTATCTCCTTGACGGATGGCATCAATAACGTCCAAACCTTCGGTTACTTTTCCGAAACATGTGTGAACGCCGTCAAGATGTGCCGTATTATTACGTGAATGGCATATAAAAAATTGTGAACCGCCGGTATCTTTTCCGGCATGTGCCATTGATAAAACACCTCTGTCGTGATATTGATTATTACCGCTTGTTTCACATTTTATTGAATAACCCGGTCCGCCGGCACCTGTTCCGTCAGGGCATCCGCCTTGAATAACAAAATCGGGTATGACTCTGTGGAAATTTAAGCCGTCATAAAATCCGTCTTTTGAAAGTTTGACGAAATTTGCAACCGTTCCCGGAGCATCATCATCGTAAAACTCAATTTTCATATTCCCTTTTTCCGTAAATATTGTTCCTGTAGTCATTATTTTAATTTTTCTTTAGGTAATACTTTTAATAATTCAACTTTAAAAATAAGCGTTGAAAATGGTTTTATGTTTCCGGCATCTCTGTCACCATAGGCTAAATCATATGGTACGTATAGTTCCCATTCACTGCCTTCTTTCATTAATTGAAGTGCTTCTGTCCAGCCCTTAATAACTTGTGTAATACCAAATTCTGCCGGTTCTTTTCTTTTATAAGAACTGTCAAATACGGTTCCGTCAATAAGTTTACCTTCATAATTTACTTTAACTTTGTCTGAAACCGTCGGTGTGGCACCGTTTCCTTCTTTTATGATTTTATATTGTAATCCGCTTTCGGTTGTAACAACACCTTCTTTTGTTGCATTATCAGCTAAAAATTTTTGTCCGGCTTCCAAATTATCTTTGAATTTTTCTTGAGTTTCAGCTTTCCTTTTTGCTTCTGCTTCAGCTCTTTTTTTTATAGAAAAGGACATTAAAAATGCTTGTAATGATTTTTCGGTTAAAATACTTGTGTCTTTTGCAAAGTGATCTTTGATACCTTGTGCAATATAGTCAATATTGAGGCTGTCTAATTCACTGCGTTCAAAACTTTTGCCGATGTCTTTTCCGATGGCATAACTTAACGAATCATTATAAGATTTTAATTCAACTTTAGTTTCACTGTTTTTGCAACTTGCCATAAGCAGTGCAGGTACGATAAATAATAATGCTATTTTTTTCATTTTTAATAATTTAGAAATTTATTTAATGTTTATTTTACAATTGATAATAATTCAACTTTAAAAATTAATGTGCTGAAAGGTTTTATGTCTTGTCCGGCTTGGCGTGAACCGTATGCTAAATCTGAAGGAATGTATAGCATCCAAACGGAACCTTCTTTCATAAGTTGAAGAGCTTCCGTCCATCCTTTTATAACTTGAGTTACACCGAATTCCGCAGCTTGACCGCGATCGTATGAGCTGTCGAACTTAGTTCCGTTAATTAAAGTTCCTTCGTAGTTTACACGAACTTTATCCGAGCTTGTCGGAATATTGCCTGTTCCTTCTTTAATCACTTTATATTGTAATCCGCTCGGTAAAGTTATCACACCTTCTTTTTTTGCATTTTCGGAAAGAAATTTTTTCCCTTCATCAACGGTTGCCTGATGTTTTTTTGCTTCCATGGCTTCAAAATGAGTTTGAATCATTGTATTGGCATCATCTTTATTAATTTTACTTTCATTTTTATAAAAATCCATAAAAGCTCTTCCGATTGCTTGCGGATTGATATTTTCAATTTTTTGAGTTTTTAGATTATCGGCAATACTGATGCCGAAAGCATAGCTTAACGAATCGATATGAGTTTTTAACTTTACGTCTTTAACTTTTTGTGCATTAACACTTAAAGTTATTACAGAAATTAATAATATAATACTGATTTTTTTCATTAGTGTAACATTTTATTAAAAAATTCGTTTTGAATATTGAGTGACAAAAGTAGTAAGTTGAATGAAATTTTAAAATTTAATTTTATGCAACGATTTTTATTTGATTGTATCTGATTAAGCAAACGAATATTGAATTAAATAATTGTTTACTTTTTATTGAAACCCATAAAATGAGAAAAGTTCTTTTTAGTCTGTTTATATTGTTATTGGTTAACAGTAATGTTTTTTCGCAAAAATTTACGATAAGCGGTTATGTCGTAAATTCAGAATCCGGTGAAAAATTAATCGGTGCAGCCGTGTATAATCCGGATGCCGTAAATATGGGAACCATTGCAAATTCATACGGTTATTACAGTATCACTTTGCCGAAAATGAAGTTAAAAATAGCCGCATCCTATGTCGGTTACACAACTGAATTTGTCGAATTTGAATTAACAAAAGATACGGTTATTAATTTTTCCTTAAAACCGGGAAATGAACTCGAAGAAGTTGAAGTTTACGGGAAAAAAACGGAAGCTCAAAAAACGGAAATGGGTAAAATTAATGTCCCCGTAAAAACAATTAAAACCATTCCGGCTCTGCTCGGAGAAGTTGATGTTTTAAAAGCCATACAATTGTTACCCGGTGTGCAATCAGGCACGGAAGGTACCAGCGGATTTTATGTCAGAGGCGGCGGACCCGATCAAAACTTGATATTAATTGACGGAGTCCCGGTTTATAATGCGAATCATCTGTTCGGATTTTTCTCTGTTTTTAATGCTGATGCTATTAGTGAAGTGAGTATTATCAAAGGCGGTTTTCCTGCACGTTACGGCGGTCGTTTATCGTCTGTTTTAGATATCAGAATGAAAGAAGGTAATTTGAAGAAGTTTTCAGGTTCGGCATCCGTCGGAATTATTTCTTCCAAATTTACATTTGAGGGACCGATTATCAAAGATAAAACATCTTTTCTTATTTCTGCAAGAAGAACGTATATCGATGTTTTGTCTCTTCCGATTCAAAAAATATATTTAAATAAAAACAGTCCCGGTACAAAATCAACAAGCGGTTATTTCTTTTGGGATATTAATGCAAAAATTAATCATAAATTTTCCGATAAAGACCGAGTATATTTGAGTGTTTATACCGGAAAAGACAAAGCATATTCAAAGTTTGAAGATACCTGGGAAGAGTTTGTTGATGAATTTAACAGTAATTTAAAATGGGGAAATATCACTTCGGCATTTCGTTGGAACCATATAATAGGGAAAAAACTTTTTGCCAATACAACTTTGACATACAGTAAATATCAATTCGGGGTGAGTTTATCTGAAAAATCTACCGATACAAAGAAAAATGAATTTGATGAATTTGCCTTTGATTATGATTCAGGCATAGAAGATTACGGAGCAAAAGTAGATTTTGATTACAATCCGTCAATCAATCATAATATTAAATTCGGTTTTAATTACATTTATCATACTTTCAGTCCCGGAATTCAGGCATTTCATGTTAACAGCAATCAAGAAAATTCAAAAATTGATACAACTTTCGGAAATTCGGATATTTATGCAAACGAATATTATCTTTTTGCCGAAGATGAAATGAAAATTTTTAAAAATTTGAAAGCCAATATAGGTGTTCATTATTCAGGGTTTTATGTAAGCGATACTTTGTATCAATCCGTACAACCCAGAATTTCAGTAAGATATTTAGTTAATCCGCAATGGTCGATAAAAGCCGCCTACACAAAAATGGAACAATATCTGCATTTATTGACAAATACGACCATCGGCTTACCGACTGATTTGTGGTTGCCTGTTACAAACAATATTCTTCCTCAGAAATCGACACAATATGCTTTCGGTTCCGCTTATTTTTATAAAGGTTTTGATTTCAGCATTGAAGCATATTATAAAACAATGAACAATATGATTGAATATAAAGAAGGGGCGAGTTTTGTAAGCGGCTTCGGAGAAGAAGGAGAAAGTGCAAGAGCATGGGAAAATAAAATTGAAACCGACGGAAAAGGAACTTCCTACGGAATAGAATTTTTAGTAAAAAAGAATATCGGCAAAACAACCGGATGGATCGGTTATACTTGGTCAAAAACCGACAGGCAATTTTCAAATGTAAGTTTCGGAGAACCCTTCCCTTATACTTATGATCGAAGACATGATATCGGTATTGTTGTTACGCATAAATTTAATGAGCATATCGATGTTGCCGGAACTTGGGTTTACGGAACCGGAAATGCCGTTACTTTGGCCTATGAATCATATCAGGCATTAAATCAATTCGGACAATTTTACGGTCCGGATTATACCGAAGACAACATAGTGGATCATATTGAAAGAAGAAATAATTTCAGGATGCCAGCCTATCATCGCTTGGATTTAGGTGTTAATTTCAGGAAACAAAAAAAATACGGTAAACGCACTTGGAGCGTGGGAGCTTATAATGTTTACAATCGAAAAAATCCGTTCTTTTTGCGTTTCGGCAGAGATGATAACGGCGAACGTGCTTTGTTTCAATACAGTTTATTTCCGATAATTCCTTCAGTCAGTTTTAAATATGAATTTTAAATTTCTTTAACGATGAAAAATATAGTTATAATAGCATTCGCTTTATTAATTTTCAGTTTTGCTTCGTGCAGAAAAAAGCTTGATATTGATATTCCCGAAACGGAAAAACATATTGTTTTAAACGGTATTATAAATCCGGACAGTATTATTTCCGTTAGAGTTACTAAAAGCAAAAGTGTTCTTGACAATAATGAAATACAAAATTTATCGGATGCAGATGTGAAATTGTTTAAAGATGATGAATTTGTTGAAGAATTACAATTTTCCGATATCGGATATTTTTATTCTTCAATTAAACCCGAAATAAATACAAATTATAAAATTACGGCGGATTATAGCGGTTTAAAATCGGTAAGTGCCGAGATTAATTTGGAAGAGTCGCCTTTAATTAACAAAACAGATACTTTAATACAAATGAAAATATATGACTACGGAGACGGTCTTTCAGATACGACTTATGAGATACATTTTGACCTTCAATATAAGGATAACGGCGGAACCGATGATTATTATTTTCTTTCGATATTTCAATTAATTCCTGTATTTGATTTTACGGATACAGGTATGGTTTTTACGGGATATGAAGAATATTCCGGATATTTTGATACAACGGATCCGGTTTTGAATAAAGAAAATTCTGAATTTTATTTAGACGGAATGAACGGTAGGGTTTTTTCGGATGAGTTATTTAACGGAAATTCTTATACCCTTTCTTTTACGACTTTTTATCAGAATTACGGAGGCTACTATGATAAAAAAAATATAAAAACGGAAGAATATCCCGGAATGTTCGTAATCAAATTGTTAAAAGTTTCGGAAGCAATATATAATTACATTTTTTCTTATAATTTAAATCAAAATTCAACGGAAGACCCTTTTGCTCAACCGGTTCAAGTTTATTCAAATGTTAAAAACGGATTGGGTATATTTTCAGGCTATACGATGACTTCGGATACAATTGTAATGAATAATCCGGAAAAATAAATTCTTTATTTTACTTTTGTCAAAAATATAAATTTTGGCAAATCAACTGTTTGTATCCGGTTTTTTGAGTATGGCAGAAGCTCTGGCACGAGTTTTTATTATCATTATTGTAGCCGGAATACTTGTCAGAAAGAAAATTATTTCGCAAGAACATATCAATGCTTTATCGAAAGTTACGGTAATTGTTTTGCTGCCGAGTTTGGTATTTGCGAATACTTTGCAACATTTTAATCCGGATACTTTGCCTTATTGGTGGACACTTCCGCTTTACGGTTTTGCAATGAGTTTTGTCGGTGTGTTGTTTGCTTCCGGTGTGTTTGCAATTGATTTCAGAAAACAAAGAAATTTAATTGCCGTTTCTTCCATGCAAAATGCCGGCTATTTGGTTTTACCCATCGGGCAAGTTGTGTATCCGGAACATTTTACGGAATTTGCATTGATTACTTTTCTGTTTATTTTGGGATATAATCCTTTACTGTGGACTCTGGGAAAATATTTTGTTACTTCTACGGATAAAAAGATTGACTTCAGTTATAAAACACTTATTACGCCTCCTGCTGTTGCAAATATTCTTTCATTAATTATTGTTTTACTCGGTTGGCAAAAATTTTTCCCGGATGTATTTGTCGGTTCCGTTGATTTGATAGGGCAAGCGGCAGTTCCTGTTGCGACTTTTGTTCTTGGGGCTACTTTAGGAAGTGTTTCTTTAAGGAAGTTTCCGAAATTAGTTAATATTCTTCGAGTGATATTTGTAAAATATTTATTGTTACCGATTGCAACGATTTTAATATTATATTATTTCAATATCGGTAAAACACATCCTTTGCTTGCCGATTTTTTCGTTATACAAGCAGCTGCGGCACCGGCTACCGGTTTAATAATACAAGTAAGAGCATACGGCGGTGATGTTCAAAAAGTTGCCGGAATGATGCTGATAACTTATCTCGTTTGTTTATTGGCTTTACCTTTTTGGATTGCTTTGTGGCATACTTTGATTTAATCGTATTTTTCGCGTGTATTCAATTATCTCAGGAAAAAAAGTCTCAAATTCACGATAAAAAGAGTTGTAATTTTGATTAATTATAAGCATAGCATCTTTTACTTTATCAGGCATTGAAGTGTATATAGCCATTTTTTGCAGCACATCTTCAAAACAATTCAAATCCGCATAGCAAATAAGACGTTTGTTTTTTATAAACGGAAAGGTAAAACGCCTCGCTTTATGCGGAAGTTTACCTAATCGCTCAATAATAGTATAATGAAAATCAATGACAAAATCTTCCAGCTCTTTTGAGGAATAGTTATTCCAATATTTTGCCAAGAAATGATCGTATAAAATATCGATTGCAGCACCGGCATATTTTCCGTATGCCGGGCGCATTCTTTTTATACTGTTTCTGACAACGGGATGCGAATCTGTATAAGAATCAATTTCGCGATGGAGCAAAATACCCTTTTTAATGTCATTATTGTATTTTGTCCAATGTTTACCTTTTACGAAATCGCCTATATAATTGCCGAATTGAATATCTTCATTTTCACCTGAAAGATAAATGTGAGCAAGAAAATTCATCTATATTTTTACAAATTTCATAAATGAAACCGTATCTCCTCTTGTTGCTTTCATGAAATAAATACCGGGTTTTAAAGAACTTATATCTATTTCATTAATACTTGATGAAGCAATTTCGTTAATAATTTTTCCTTGAATATCTAATAATGCGATTTCAGAAAATGATGAAATATTTGAAATGTAAATTTTATCATGTGCCGGATTCGGGTATATGCTGAAAGTGTTTTTATTATTAATTTGTTCAACTGCTTCGGGAATATCCGGAATATCAAGCATTTCGCTTGTAAATATTTTATATTCGCCGGGCCCCAAAGTTACGGAATTATTTCCTGAATATTCTTCGTGCGTATAGTAATCGTACCAAAGAGAAGATGCACTGAAATCCGGAACCGCGTAATGTTCGCTCACATCAAAATTTCCGAGAATTATGACATTCAGACTCGGGCTGCGTAATACAATTTGTTTCATATTTCCGGTAAGAAAAATGTCATAATCCGTAGTAGAAAAAACAGGATAGTTTTTCTTTAAATCAATAAAAATTCTGAAATAATTGTACAATTTTTTCCTGTTTTGTTCATCGAAATAATTCCATAAAATCGGTTTCTCACACACTCTGCACGGGTCATCTATACTTATGTCGTAGCCGAGTTCTTCAAATTGCCAAATCATTTTAGGACCGGGTACCGTAAAAAAGAATGCTCCGGCAAGTTCTGCTCGTCTTAATGCCGTTGCTTCATTTTGAATATTATAAGTTCCGGAAGAATTACCGTAATTTTCATTTCTGAACATCATGCGTTCTTCATCATGACTTTCCATATAAGATACCAAATTCGGATTATTCCAACCTCTTTGCTGATAGGAAGTCCATGAGAAATCCCAATCGGAATTCCAACCCATTGCTGCTTGTGCGTAATTATAATTTATATTTCCCCAAAGCATCATTCCGTAATCCGAAAGTACAATTTCTTCCGAATTTTCGGTAAAATGTTCTAAAATAACATAAGCACCGGGCGAATCAGACCAAATATGATCGGCATAATCTTCTAAAATGGCTATTCTTGAAGCATCATACGCCCATCCGTTTCCGGGTGTATTGGTAAAACCTTTCGTGAAATCGAATCGAAAACCGTCAAATTTGTATTCCGTAAGCCAATAGTTGCAAACTCTGTAAACAAATGCCTTTGTATCCGGGCTTTCGTGATTAAAATCATAACCCCATGAATAATCTGTGTTGGGTGAAGTCTGATTATACCAGGGATTTTCTGCCGTAGGTTGTCCCCAATCACCGGCATTAGGATCAAAATACATTTGAACTAAGGGGCTTTGACCGTATGAATGGTTTAATACCATATCCATTATAACGGCAATATTATTTGCATGGCAAGAATCAATAAATTCTTTCAATGTATTTTTAGGTCCGTAATATTTATCGGGAGCAAAATAAAAATCGGGATTATAACCCCAACTGCTGTTACCTTCAAATTCACTAACGGGCATCAGTTCTATAGCATTAATCCCCAGGTTTTTAAGATAATTTATCGTATCTGTTAATGTAGTGTAATCATGTGCTGAAATAAAATCTCTGATATGAAGTTCGTATATAATTAAATCTTTATTTACGGGTCGTGTAAATGTGTTTGTATTCCAACTGTAAGGTGTTTGTGCCGTTTGAAAAACGGATGCAATTCCGGAAGTTTTGTCTGAAGGGTATGCAATGAGATTCGGATAAGTCGTATTGCTGATGTATGAATCGTTCCACGGGTCCGAAATTTTATCACAATAAGGATCGGCAACGGTTATTGTTCCGTCAATAATATATTGATAAATATATTCTTGTCCGGGAGTCAGACTGTTTAACGTTATCCAGTATCGGTTTCCGTCAGGTGTTTGATTCATCTGGTTTGAAAGAGATAATGCCCAATTATCAAAACTTCCTTTCACGAAAGCGAATGACTTGAAAGGAGCATAAAGAACTAAAGTTACTGTATTATTATCAATGTAATTAATCCCGTCTGCCAGTTCTGAAGAAGGTAAATCAGCTATTGTATTATCAGCCCGAACAAAAAAATGTGATTCTTTCTGAATTGTTGTTGTTCCGTCTGTTGCTTCAATTCTTATTGTATTTGTTCCTGAAGTTGTAGCCGTATAATCATAAGTTAATTGATTGCCGGAAACAGATGTTATAAAATTATTGTTGATATAAAGCGACATTGATGTTGCAAAAATTGAAACGGCATTTATCGGAACAATATCATTTATCGAATAAATACTTGTAGAATCAGGAGAAGTGATGTTGATGTCGGATTCGGAATAAATAGGTGTAAATAAATTTGAAGATTGTGTTTGGGCGTCTGAACTTCTGAAAACAAAACATAATTCAGTTACGATTTCACTGCCGGAAACGGAATAAAAATTATTAATTGAAGGAGAAATATCCAGTTCCCATTTATTATTTCCTAAACTTGTCAGTTGCGGTTGATTTGTATTATTT
>JANTGL010000051.1 GCA_024762915.1 Bacteroidales bacterium
TTATCTCCGATATTATCAAAAAATTTCAAACTTTTGTATAAATAATCAAGTGCCGTTTTCATATCACCTTGTTGTTTAAACAAGTTCCCGAGATTTAAATAGGTTTTAGCAATACCGCCTTCATCATTAATTTCCTGATATATTTCTAAAGCTTTTTGATAATTATCGCCGGATTCTTTTATTTCACCGACATTTCTTTTAAGAATTCCTATATTTACATAGCTTGCCGCAACACCGTTTTGATCCCCTAATTCTTCAAACTTCTTTAAACTCTTGTCAAAACTTAAAAAAGCGCTGTCTAACTCACCTTTAAAATAATAAATAATTCCGATTGTTTTATAAACATCTGCAATGCCTTTTAAATATCCGGTTTTTTCTCCGTATTGAAGAGATTTATCGGCATAATACATAGCTTGTTTGTTATCTCTTCCTTTTAAGGCATTTGCAATTTCGTTATAAACTTGAGATTTTACGGTATCAACAGTTGATTTCTCGGCAACTTGAATTAAACTGTCAACAGGATTTTGAGAAAATCCAAAAATCGGGCTTAAAATAAACAGAAGGTATAAAATCTTTTTCATAAGTTTTCAGAATATAATATTTTGTATAAGCAATTTGACGAAATTACATAAAATTTTAAAAAACGACAATTTTAAATGATTATAATCAGAAATGAAATGATAACGGAACAATCATAATAATTCTGCCATCACTTTTTAAACCATTATAAACACATAAAATAAATCGTATTATTCATATAAAAACCTATTTTTGTAATAAATTTATTTATCCTGAATTTAAAAAAATGACAAAAATATATTTCAGTCCCGGAACGGATTGCTTAAATGCAATTACCGAAACACTTAAAAATGCAAAAAGAAGAGCACGGATATGCGTATTTACAATCAGTGACAATCGTATTGTTGATGCCATAAAAGAAATGCAACTAAACGGTGTTGACATTAAAATCATATCTGATAATGACAAACGATTTGATATCGGAAATGATATTGAATATATTGCAAATTTAGGAATTGATGTAAAATTAGATACAACACATGCTCACATGCATCATAAATTTGCTGTAATTGATGATACAGTAAGCATAACGGGAAGTTACAATTGGACTCGAAGTGCAGAAACTAAAAACTACGAAAATATTTTAGTAACTGACAATAAAGATGTAGCAAAAGCATATTTAAAAGAATTCAATAAATTATGGGAAATCATGGAAACTTTGTAGTTTTCTTCAAACTATCTTTTTAATATGCAAACCCAATAACAACGGCAATACATCCGCTTTGCGGTTTTTTATCTTTCTCAGCTTTGGGAACTTCAACCGAGATAATTAAATTTTGATTTTTATCTGAAGCAAAATCCCAACTTTCTTCTTTTGTAATATTGCTGTCGTACAATACTTGTCTTTGAAAATTTGTTACCTTGAAATTTAATTTCGGCATATTTTCGGCACCAACAACTACAATTCTGTAATTACGTCCTTTAAAAAACGACTTATAAATATCAACATCATCACCTTCTCTTAAGGGCAATGAATTAAAACGAGCTTCGGGAATGTATTTACTTGTATCCAAATATGTAAAACCTTTTGTTTTTACTAAATCGATACATTGGGCATTGGCTGATGAGAAAGACAAAAAAACAAGTAATGCCGCTACAATAATATGTTTAAGTTTTAAATTCATTTTTACAAGATTAATTTTTAAACAACATAATTATTTCGGACGGTTCTGATTAAATGACAAAAATCTTTGAAATTTTCATCATTCATGTTATCCTCCATTATCAAATATGCTTTATATATTTTATCAATATCAGTTTTTAAAGGCATCAAAGTTTTATCACCGGCAACATTTTCCAATGCTTTATTCATCAATTCTAAAGAAATCTTTTGAGCTAAAATACTTTCTGTTAGTTGGGTGTTTGTTTCTGGTGAATCATTTGATAATGAAACGGCAATGTATTGCGCTTCTACCCATCCGCCGATTAAAATCATAGTTATAACCTTTTGGCGATTGTTTTCACGTAAATAAGCATCGGTATTCATAAAAGATTCATTAATAATCTTCATCATGTCATTTTTATCCAACTTATTGTTTTTTATCATATCAAGATGGCGTTTCTCAATAGATTGACTGATTCCTATTTCTTCGGACATATCCTTTACGATATCCAAGTAATCATAGGTAATTTGTTCTTGTTCAAAAAGACTGGCATAACTTAAATCGGCTGTATAAACACCAATATTCAAGGCAATTTTTGAGTTTGTATTGTATTTATCAAAGTTTGAACTCGGATTAATAATTTCTTTATTGAAACTCAAAGCCGGATTATCAATCAACATAACAGCCATATCAGATGGTGCCAGCATTGAAATCAGAATTTCTTCACGGATATCGGAAGAATCCAGAGTTTCTCCGGCAAGTTCATCGGTATCCGCACTTTCTCCGGATTTACAACTGCTCAAAAACCAAGTTGTAATTCCCATGAATAAGATTAAAAAAAATATTTTTCTGTTCATAATATGTTTTTTTGAAGTCTGAATTACAAATTAAAGAAAAAAAAGTCATACAATAAAATTAAAGGGCTAAATGTTCAAAATTCATTGATAAAACGCTAAAATCAAAAATTAATTATTTGTTGATTAAAAATTAAAACGTATTTTTGTGTTAAGATGCTAAAGATAATCCCTTTTTTTATTAATATCTGAATAGTTTAAAAATTTTATTTAAAATGTCATTAAAGAAAAAGTTTGTTTATTTCATTCTCATTCCCGTTTTTATTTTATCCGGAGTATCTTGGTTTATTGTTAGTTCCCAAATCTCTTCTTATAATAAAGAAAATGAGTTCGAAAAAATCTCAGGTTCCTCCGATAATTTTTCACTTTTTATTTATAATAAATTAAAAGCAGATATCGGAATTCTTAAAACCCTTGAAGGCGCTATAAATCAAAATAGTGCTATTTTTTCAACAAATAAAAAACAAACTGAAAAACTACTTAAAGATGTATTAATTCAAAATCATGATTATGCTTCTGTTTGGTTTATAATTTCAAACATTAATACTGCTGAAGACCCCAAACTTTTTAAAATTTCAAAAGACAAACAAAAGATTTCATCAAAAATCAGTTCTTTGGGCAGTAAAGATTTACTTTATAAAACTTTATTAAATAAAGCGGAAACAGGTGAAAAAGAAGTTTTCATCAATTTAAATCATCAAAAAAATAATATTATCACCTTGTCAATCCCCTTAAAAATTAATTTTATTACTTCCGGGGTTTGCAGTATTGATATCAACATAGACGAAGCATTGAATGCATACGATAAAAAAAACACCGAAAAGAATCAATTAAACTTTATTTTAACGGAAAATAATGATTTTATCGGAAGTCCTAAAATTGATTTTATAAAAGATGATTTTATTGATGCTTTCGAAAAGAATCGAATTAATTTCAATTCACAAAAGAAGCTGAACTTCTCGTTTTATTCGGATAAAGCCTTATATTTTTCTTCAGTCAATCAAATATCTTTTAAATCGGGTGATATAAAATGGATTTCGGCAACTGTTTCACAATATAACAAAAACAACGGCTTTCTGTCAAGTTTCAGTATTCGAATCATTCAAATAATTTTTATTCTAATTTTGTTAAGTTTAACCATATTTTGGATTTTCTTTAATAAAATAATTAACCGCCTTAATCAAACCGGAATTGTTTTATCTGCAACGGCTCACGGTGATTTAAAAAACTTTAAGGAGCTTGATACTTCAGACGGAGACGAGATTTCCGATATAAATTTTTCTCTCAATACACTTAACGGTAATCTGGATAAAACGGCAAATTATATTGAACAAATCTACCGGGGAAATATTACATTTAATTATAAACCGGTTAGTGAAAATGATAAAATAGGAAATTTGGCCGTTGAACTTGCTAAAAATATCAAACATTCCAAAGAGGAAGAAGAAAAGAGGAAAAGAGAAGATGAAATTCAAAATTGGATTACTAAAGGTTCTGCACTTTTTGCTGAAATTATCAGGGATTATTCTGACAACCTTGAAGAATTATCTTATGCAATTATCAGTAAATTAGTAAATTATATAGAATCTGACCAAGGGGGAATCTTTGTAATTAATGAAGATGAAAATAATGAAAAATATATCGAATTGCTTGCAAGTTATGCATACGATCGCCGAAAAATGCTTAAAAAAAGAATCCCCTACGGTGTAGGATTAGTCGGAAGAAGTATTTTAGAACGGGAAACTATTTTTATGACTAAAATTCCGGATAAATATTTAAATATTACTTCCGGATTGGGAAACGAAAAACCAAAAACATTATTAATTGTTCCTCTTATTTTTCATGAAGAAGTTTACGGTGTTGTTGAACTTGCATCTTTTAAATCGCTTGATGAATATAAAATAAAACTCATTGAACAAGTGAGTGAAAGTATTGCATCCGCCATTTCTATGGTGAAAATAAATACCCGAACGGCTGAACTTCTGAGAGAAACAAAAATAAAATCTGAACAATCGGCATCTCAAGAAGAAGAAATCAGACAAAACATTGAGGAAATGCAAGCCGTAACCGACGGGTTAAATCATAAATTAGCGGAAGTCACCGAAACATTATCCATTATTAAAGACAATATCAATATTGTTGAATTTGATATAAAAGGCAGAATTACGGATATTAGTCCCAATTATCTTAAAATTTTACAAAAAGACAAAAATGATATTATCGGAAAAGTTCAAGGAAGTTTTAGCAACGATGCTCAAAATCCGGAATCTTTTAAAAAATTCTGGAATGATTTAAAAAAAGGCGAAATAAGAGAATTTACCCAAATAATAAAAATATCGGAAGGTATTTTGAAAATTTCAAGCACATATTACCCTGTTAAAGATGCCGACGGGAATATTTATAAAGTTATCGGTATCGCCCATGTAGCATAAACTTAATAAGGAATCATATAAATCTGATAAAATATCATAAAACATAAAAACCTGAGTCCTTAATTTTAGTTAATAATCGAAAACCATTTTAATATATTTATTTAAAGGACGGAGGTATTAAAATACATACTGTTTATTCATCATTAAATTAAGATACTATGTTTAAACGTTTACTCCCTATCTCGATCGGACTATTATTACTTTCAATTTCTTCCTACGGTCAATTTCTTCATTTCGGCTTAAAAACATTTATGATGCCAAAAATTTATATGGCATTTTTCGATTATGATGAAACCGATTATGTTTATTATTTCTCAAACGATTATAATGAAACAATTCGATTCAGCGGACTGGAAGAAAGTGAAACAAAGTCAAAATATCCTTCTCCGGATATTTATGTCAGATACAATAACAGAAATCATTTATTTTTCCAAGCCGAACTTTTTTCAATGAGATTTACAAATGAAGCCAAATACAAAAATTCCGTAGATTTTTCAAAATATACAGAGATATTTAATCCGTTTAACAAAAGAGATAATTTAGGTTACAATACAATTAAACTGAACTGGGCATTTACAGGCACGACTATTTTTGCAGGATATTTATTTTCAAAAACAAAAGCTTTGAGACCGTATGTTTTTTTGGGTGCTACTACATTATATTTAATGCGATTGGATCAAGGAAAATTTTACAATGACGAACGACAGCTAAGAAATGACATCATCTTTTCAAATCTCAGCACATTTAAAAAAACAACTTTATACGTAACGGGCGGTTTCGGTTTTCAATACAAAGCATTTTCATTTGATGCTTATTATCGAAACACCATTGCCGATGCTGATATTTATGCTAATAATTATTATGAAAATACATCGAATATAAGCTTGACCAATCGACCTAATTATGATTATTTTGATTCCGTAAACATTTCAATCAGCTTAAACATTCTTTCTTTTAATATTTCAAAAAATAAATTGAAAGATTATTAATTGAAACTGATATTTGAAAATTTAAAAGAATTCCGATGAAAACATACAGACAAAATACATTAACTATAAAAAACATCCTAATCGTAACATATTTAATAACTTTATTTTCCGGTTGTTACAGATATCCTGAATTTGATGACATCAGTTATAATGAATACCGCAGAGTAATAGGTTCTGAAGGAGGTACAATTAATTTTTACAGAAATTATGACAACGATTCGATTAAAGATATTGCCGTAAAAATGGAATTTCCCGAAAATGCCGTAAATTCACTGATTGTTTTTAATATGTACGAATTTTATGACAATGTAACGAATAATGACCTTTATACGAATTTGAATACGGAACAACTTTCTGACTTCCTCTATTTTGTACCTTTTTATGAATCCGAAGGTTATAAAGCCGTTCTTACAGACAGCTCAGATATAAACAGCCTTATTCAAAAACATACGAGTATTAATTTTAATACACCGGTAACCGTTACTTATTACAACAATTTTAATGTTGAAATTCCGGATAGTGCAAAATTATACAAAATCAAAATACCGGCCGAAAATGAATGGGGTGAAGAAAATAATGTGTGGGTAAAATATAATTATCAAGGTTATCCTGACGGTTATGATGACATTGACCTTATTTATTTAATTGACGGAAAATGGACTGAAAATATCGATTGGGGTACAGGAAATTTAAGTTTATATAATTGGGAAGAAGTTGCAAATTATTCTTTTGATTTAACAAATCAAAGTGTAACGTTTGAAATTAACAGTACCGATAATATGTATATTATAGCCGTAATAAATTAATTAATACACATTTATTTATCATTAAAATTTCAGGTTCTATGAGATTTAAATCAATCTACATTATTTTATTTCTCTTTCTTTTTCAAAATTTATATGCCCAAAAATTAAGCGTACAGACCGGGCATTCGTCAACGATTCTTGATTTGGAATACAGTCCTGACGGGAAATATCTGATATCCTCCGGAACAGATAATAAAATAATTCTTTGGGATTTAAGATCATCAAAACAAATGAATATGTTCAGCGGTCATAACGGCCCCGTGAACAGCATCACTTTTCATCCCACGAAAAAAATCATTGCATCTGCCGGGGACGACAAAACAGTCAGATTATGGGAATATCCTTCAGGCAAACTTTTGGAAACATTTGATTTTTTTACTCATAAAGTTAAAGCGGTTGATTTTAATTCCGACGGAACAGAATTGGCTTGTGCTTCCGATTCAATTTATATCATTAATTTAAAAGATAAAACATACAAAACCATTGATAAAAAAGCAAAAAAGTTATTTTACACGGTAACATACAGCAATCATAACAAATACATTGCTTTTGGCGGAAGAAAAGAACGAAAATTATATATTTTTAATATCACTAAAGGTAAAATTGTAAAAAGTTCTAAAAATCATTCGAATAATATTGTCTTTGACAAAAACGATAAATATTTATATTCAGCCGGAAATAAAGGAAATATCAGGCGCGTTTCAATAAACACAATTTCAGCACATCGGAAATTTATTTTACCTGCCGAAAGAAGCTGGTATTCTTTTTTTGACGTAGCAATTAATAAAACATTGCTTTTTGCAGGGAACAAAAACGGATTTATATACGTTTACAATCGAAAAAACGGGACTAAAAAAAATACATTAAAAGCTCATAAAGGGCAAATTAAAGCTCTTAGTATAAGTCCGGATGAAAATTTTTTGGCAAGTGCCGGCGATGATAAAAAAATAATTATTTGGGATATTGAAAATAATCGGATTGTAAAAATATTAGAAGGGGGTTCCGGAAGTATTAATTCAATTTCATTTTCGAAAAACGGTAAAAAAATGTTTATCGCTTATGATAATTCAAATTTCAGAATTTGGGACTTGGAAAAAAAAGGTGATGTCATAAAAGGCCAATGTCCCGAACCGAGTTTCTTTGAAAAATATGAACGGAAAAATTATTTTGTCAGCAACACTTCCGAGATATTAAATTCAAATAATATTCTCATAAAAACCGAGCTGAAAAAATCCGATAAGCGAACGGATGATTTTTTAAATTCCACGGATAATTTGCTTATTTATAAACCGGATTCCGAATCAGAGCCGATTCTTTTAAAAAGTCCTAAAAATACTGATTATCAATCGTTTTTGATAGCAGACAACAGCACATTGCTGGTTTTTAAAAACATCAGCACACATTCCCAAAAATATTCTTTGCTAAATTGGGAAAAAATTAAAAATCGTGAAGAAATTTTTTATACATATGCTTATGTTTACGATATTAAAAACAAAACAAAAAATTCAAAAATCAGAATTAAATTACATCACAAAAAACAATCATTTAAAATTAAAGGTGATGTGTATTATAAGCAATTAAGTACCGACGGAAAATCACTTTTGGTATTAATCGAGACCGGAAAAGGAAAATCTGTTTGTAAAATTTACGATATTGAAAAAGAAAAAGAAGAACAATCTTTTACTTTCCCTATCGTGTTTCAATCTGCCGGTTTAAATCCTGATAAAAATTTTATTTATTGTATTTCCGAAAGAAAAGACAGCATTTATATATACAACAGAAGCGACACAAATCTTGTGAAATCATTCAAAGGTAAAGGTCCGGTTATTTTTACGAAAGACGAACGATATTTTATTTTCAGCGATACTGAAAAATTTCTTCATCTGTTTGATTTAAAGGAAAATAAAACGGTTTACACGATTCCTACCAATCATTTAACAAACATTTCAACAATAAAACTAAATAATGCTTACCATTATATTGCAACAGCCGGATATGACGGTTTAATAAAATTTTGGGATTTTAACAGCGGTAAAAATTTAGTCAGTTTAGCAGCTTTTAATCAATCTGATTATATGTATGTTACCGATGACAATTATTATTATTCCACAATCGGTTCTACGGAATATATAAACTTTATGATGAATGATCACTTGTATTCTTTTGAACAATTTGATGTAAAATACAACCGTCCGGACATTGTACTTTCAAGAATTCCCTATTCTACCGAAGCTGAAATTGAAGCGTATCACAAAGCATATTTAAAAAGAATTAAAAAAATGGGCTTTAATTCAGAAATAGCCGATAATGATTTTAATATTCCCGAAATTTCCATAGTAAATATTAATGATTTTAAAATCTCAACACTTGAAGATAATATTAAGATAAAAATTAAAGCACATGACACCAAATACAATCTAAACAGAATAAATATTTGGATAAATGATATTCCCGTTTTCGGTATTAACGGAAAAGATATAAGTACTTTAAATACAAAAATATACAATGACAGCACAAATATCATTCTTTCTCCCGGTAAAAATAAGATTCAAGTTTCTGCAGTAAATTCTCAGGGTTACGAATCCTTAAAAGAATCGTTTTATATCAGATATAATACTAAAGAGATCTCTCCTGATTTGTATTTAGTTTCTATCGGCGTTTCTGATTATAAAAATTCTGATTTCAATTTAAAGTATGCGGCAAAAGATGCCGGAGATATTATTGAACTGTTTAAAGATGACAAAAAATATTATCATAAAATTCATACAATTCAAATTACCGATAAAGATGCCGTAACCGATAATATTCTGAAAACCAAAGAGCTGCTGAAAGAAACAAATATTAATGATATTGTCATTGTTTTTTATGCCGGTCACGGATTATTAGATTATGATATGGAATATTATTTGGCAACAACAGATATTAACTTCTATAATCCCTCTGAAAACGGTTTAAAATATGAAATACTGGAAAATTTATTAAACGAAATTCCCGCCAGAAAAAAAATACTTTTAATTGATGCTTGCCATTCCGGGGAAGTAGATAAAGATGAAGTTGTTACCGAAAATAACAATAATACGACTACAGATACAGAAAGAGCCGGTGATCAAAAAATACTCAGTCAAAGCTCATTTGAATTAATGAAAAATATGTTTGCCGATATCAGAAAAGGAACAGGTTCTACAATTATATCATCTGCAGGCGGAGGTGAATTTGCTTATGAAAGTAACAATACAAAAAACGGAATTTTTACATACATTTTAATTAACGGAATTACAACAAAAAAAGCCGATTTGAATAAAGACGGCAAAATTATGGTTTCGGAATTAAGAAATTATTTAATTGATAATGTCAGTAAATTAACAAACGGTTACCAAAACCCCACTTGCAGAAGGGTTAATTTGGAATTCGATTTCAGAATCTGGTAAGCTGATAGTACTTACTTATTTTTAAAATTTTTTATAAATTTGTTCTTATATGTAAAATATGTTTTTCAAAAAATAAATTAACTGTTATAAACGGATAATTACTGATTTACAGATGTTGTGCCCAATTATAAATAATTAATGCAACCAATTTAGAATTAAAAAGATATGCAAGAATATAGATTTTCAGAGGAGAATGCAAAAAAGACCATTAAATCGCAAATGATTTTAAAGATACCAATTATTTTGGTTGCTCTATTAGGAGGGTTTTTTATTGCAAATTCACAAAATGGCGGAATGATTTTCGGTAATTTTCTAGTTTTAACGTTTGTGATAATTATTTCAGGAATTGCAGTTTCGATTGGATTAATTTTTGGAATTAAAAATGGGACTAAAATGTTAATGCAAAATAACTATAAATTAACAGAAATTGGAATAGAAAGAACTACACCTTCAGGTAAGATTGTGAATATTTATTTTGATAAAGTTGACAACTATAAATCATTTAAAAAGGGACTTTTCATAAAAGCTAAAAACCAAAAAATATTAATTCCAGCAGGATTAGATAAGTTTGATGAATTATCAGAGTTAATTTTAGAAAGATTAAAATGAGTGATTCGTTCAAATATAATCTGATTGGACTTTTTGTTGTAGGCAGTATGGTTGTAATTTATACGGTTGACAATAGAACAATTAAGTTGATTGTTGGAATCTCTATGATAATTGGATTGATTATTTCTTTAATCCAAACTCAAAGAAGTATTGAACTTTCGGACAGCCAAAAAAGATTATCTTGGATTATTTTGGTTCCAATACTGTCGTTAATCGGATACTTATATACACTGATTTAAGTGATGCAAAGAAGAAACAGGGCACAACAAATATATAAAAAAAATAAGGGCAAATTACAAAGCTGAAAAGTAGCAACAAGTATTAAGCACCGCAAAATCTTTTGCGATTTTGCTTTTACAAATAATTTAAGAGGTCAAAAACCCAAAAAATTTGCTACTTTTATAACTTGTAAGTGTCTGCGGATTTAGACCTTGCATTTTTTATACCAACGTTACCAAACATAATGAATAAGTTTATTTACATATTAACAATATTTCTTTGTTTTCAGTCTTGCCGACAAAATACCGAAAACAAATTAAGATTAGCTTCCGATAAAGCTATCGAAAAAAGGGATAGCACAGAAATAAATCATAAAAAAGTCAAAAATACAGAAGTCAAAAACCCGGATAGTTTCGCTCTTAATCGAGATTCTGTAAATGAATTTTTAAAACAACCGTTTGATCTTATAAAATTTAAAGAAAAAAAGAGATCGTCTAATAGTGGTGTCGGCAAAAAAAAGGATTATTATCTTAAACCAAAAAAAGAGGGAATGTATTATCAGTATTTTCTTTTTTCAAGACAAACGGGATATACGGGGACAAATAAAGACAACATTATTCGCAAAGCGGACGGATTAGGAATTACGGTTTATAAAGAACTCGGACAATATCGATATGATTTTATTGATCCTACAGAAGAGCTTATAGAAGTCAGAGCAAAGTTTAACGATTTTGATTTGCCTGAATTAGCTTATATTGGTTTGGATTCAGCAATCGTAATAAAGAAATTAGGGAAAGTTGATTTTTACCAAAAAAATTGTTTAGTATATCAATTCGAAAATAACGTATTAATATTAAATATTTTAAATAAAAAAGTTAATTGGTTAAAATATACTAAAACAAAAAAGGGTATCAATATTACGGATATTGATGATATTTTTAATATGAAAAAAGTTTGGTAATAATACCAAAAACCAAGAAGGTTTGATGTGCAGACATAATAATAATTAGAAATAAAAAAATACAACGCTTTAGCTAAGTAAAAATTCTGAATAAAAATTCTTTGCTCCCCGGCTGTGTTTAGCTTAACCGTTATACTGTAATGAAAATTAATACACCGAAAAATGACAGAACTGATAACAATTTTTAGTTCAAATATTCCTATTGACTGTCATATTCT
>JANTGL010000052.1 GCA_024762915.1 Bacteroidales bacterium
TTTTCCTGATTTAAATCTTCTGTATTTTTCTTCAAATTATCTTCGTCGGTAGTATCAGAATTATTCAATTTTGTTTCTTTTTTATACCACAGATAGATATCTTCTTTTTTTAAAGGTCTGTTTTGTTCTTCCCATTTAAAGCCGGATAATGTCGTTTCCGATTGAGATAATGTCAGAGGCGGATGTATTTTTCCCTTCGGTTTTTCATAAAACCAAATTTTATCTAATTTATTATCTTTCAGATAAATATCCATATTTTTACAATCAATGAAATTCACTCCTATTAACTTGTTATCATCATCTCTGATAAAATATACGGATTTTCCGTTTCCTTTAACATCAACTTCCGACACTTTTTTATTATCAATATAGGCAATCATTTCATCACCGAAAATTTGATTAAAACGAATCGAGTCGGATTGTGAAATAATGAAAGCATTTTGAATCATATCAATTTGATCAACTTCATTTTTGTATGTTTGAATTTCAATATAATCGGCATTAAGTTGATTGGAATCTGACCACATAACCGGATTTGTATGCATTTCAAAAACAGAGTCAAGAAGATTATATACCAATGAATCGCACATTGATTGAAAGTCCGATTTATATGTTTTAACATGATGAAATGCTAAAATGATCCTGAAAACCTGTGCCGTATCATTCACAATTACGGAATCTTTATACGATTGCAGAGTGTCCGCATGCATAAATAAGGAATCATTCTCGGCAACTTGTATAAATCGAGCACTGTCAGTCATTAAAAAGTAGCCGTTATTTTCGTTATAATAACCGTTATTTCCTTTTAATAAAACATCTTGAATGCTGTCTTTAAATATAACGTTTTTAAATGCTTTTCCGATTCCCGAATTTCTGTTATAATAAAGACTGTCACCCGACAGTTTTTGTTCATTATTTTTGAAATAAGCATTTTTATTAAATTGCGAAATGTTTTTATTGTGATTGTACCAACCGTTTTCGCAATAAATATAATTTGAATCACTGATAATTTCAGTGGGACCGATAAAATAAGAGATTTTAGTTTGGGTATTGTGTTTTAAAGTATCGGAATACATTTTAAACCTCGGATTCGTAACTTCAACCTTTTTTTTAAAAAAGAATTCATTATCATCGGCAAAATAATATCCGAAAACACTTTTTAAGGTGTCTTCTCCGTTAACGGTAATTCCGTTATTATAGTAGTAACCGATATTCTTATCCAGATCATAATCCAAACTGTCGGTTTCTAATAATAAACTGTCTTTTTTTAAAATAACATGATTACGAACACGGGCATATTTTTCACGTCCGGAATAGTGCAAGGTATCACCGTACAAAAAAACGGTATCTTCGAGACTCTTTCCCGGTTTTATTAATCGAACATTTCCGAATGCATCAAAATAGTTTGTTTCGTAATCAAATAATGCACTGTCGCAAAACATGATTGAATTTTCATGCTTAAATACAACACTGTCAGTCAGGATTTTAATATCAGGACCAAGCTTTTCGGTCGTAAACAAATATTTGGAATCAAAATCAATTTTAGTTTGAGAAAAAACCAAGTTGAAATTAAGGATAAACAATATGAAAAACAGTGTTTTTTTCATTATTCGAAAAATGTATCCTTTATTAACCGAATACGATTTAAAGTAATTTATTTATTATTGCATCAACGCTTATCCCTTCTGCTTCCGCTTTGTAATTCCTTACAATTCGATGTCTTAAAATAGCAGGAGCTACGGCTTTAACATCTTCAATATCAGGTGCATATTTACCGTTGATTGCAGCATGAGCTTTCGCCCCGATAACAAAATACTGTGATGCTCTGGGCCCGGCACCCCATTCCAAATACTGATTTGCCCAATCATGTGCTTTTTCGGTTCCCGGTCGTGTAAGGGACGCTAAATTAACGGCATATTGCAATACATTGTTATTAATCGGAATACGACGAATCAGTTTTTGAAAAAAAATAATTTCTTCAGCTGATAAAATTGTATTTAACGAAACCGAATTATCAGTTGTTGTATTTTCTACAATGGTAATTTCATCTTCATAAGAAGGATAATCTAACCAAATATTAAACATAAATCGGTCAAGTTGTGCTTCCGGAAGCGGATAAGTTCCTTCTTGTTCAATCGGATTTTGAGTAGCAAGTACAAAAAACGGTTTTTCAAGTTCATATTTTGTCCCGCCCGCAGTAACATTTTTTTCTTGCATTGCTTCGAGTAATGCAGCTTGTGTTTTCGGGGGCGTTCTGTTTATTTCATCCGCTAAAATAATATTTGCAAATAAGGGTCCTTTAATGAATTTGAATTTTCTGTTTTCATCTAAAATTTCGGTTCCGATAATATCCGAAGGCATTAAATCGGGTGTAAATTGGATGCGTTTATATTTTAAACCCAGAACTTGTGCTAAAGTATTTACCAATAATGTTTTTGCCAAACCGGGAACACCCACTAATAAACAGTGACCGTTACTGAAAACGGATAATAAAACTTCTTTTACAACATCATCTTGCCCGAAGATTACTTTCTTAATTTCAGTTGAAAACCGTTCATAAACATTTTTTAAAGCATCAACAGCTTCAACATCATCTTTGTAGTTATTCATAGATAAATAAGTTTTTAAAAAAAGGTTTATTTTGCTAACCAACCTTTATATTTAAAATCACAATTATAGAATGAATCATCAATTTTGATATACGTTGTTTTTTGTATTTTTTTAATCCAATTACTGATTAATTCTGTTTTTTTATGTGCCTTAGTTAAGTCGCTGATTTGCTGATAGTCTGTATCGATATCTGCAATATGCGGTTCTGTTTTGTTTAAAAGTTTTACGATTTTAATTTCCGGTTTTCCTTTCATGCTTGTGCTTTCAAAGGGTTCGGAAATTTCACCGGTTTTCATTTGTTTTAAAATGTAATTGGTTGCGGGATCTAATTGGCTGCTTGTAAATTCTGAGGTTCCCGTATACGGATTGACTACGATTCCGTTACTTTTTCCGGATTCTTTATCGTCAGAATAGAGTAAAGCCGCTTCTTCGAAAGTAATTTTACCGCTTCGAATACTTTCTGCAATGCTGTCAAGTTTTGCTTTTGCTTTAATTTTTTCTGCAGTTGTAGGTTTCGGTATTTTTAAAATATGCTTGATGTGAATGCGTTCACCTTTTCTGCCCAAAAATTGAATGATGTGATAGCCGTATTCTGTTTTTACGATATCTGATATTTCACCGGGTTTATCTAATTCAAAGGCAACAGCAGCAAATTCGGGAACTAAATCTCCTCTTCTGATCCATCCTAAATCACCGTCTTTTTGTGCAGATGCTAAATCATCCGAATACAAACTTGCCAGAAATGAAAAATCTTCACCTTTTTCGGATCTTTCTTTATATTCTTGAAGTGATTTTTTTATTTGTTCGATTTGACTGTCTTTAATTTTCGGATGTATAACAATTTGAGCGAGTTCAATTTTTGATTCTATCAAAGGCAGGCTGTCTTTCGGAAGACTTTTGAAAAATTTCCTGACTTCTTGCGGAGTTACGGAAATATCCCCCGAAATGGTTGATTCCATTTGTTGGGCAATTAATTGATCTTTTATGATTTCTCTGAAATGGCTTTCAATTTCAGAATAGGGTTTATTAAAATATTTTTCCATGGCTTCTCTGCCTTCCATTTGTTCTTCAAACATCATCATTCGCCTTTGGAGTTCTCCTTCAACTTGCATATCAGAAACTTCAACACTGTCAACACGTGCTTGATTTACCAAAAGAGCTTGGTACAGAAGTTCTTCAAAAACAAAACATTTTAAATTGTCTCCGTGGTCTTCGCCTCTTGATTTATATTGCATGGCCATAGATTCAACATCGGATTTTAAGATTATTTTTTGACCGACGGTTCCGACTATTTTATCAATCATTTTTTCTTGGGCAAAACCCGACAGTGCGGCAAATAAAACCACAGCTGATATAAGTATTTTTTTCAGTATCATCATTTTATTTAATATAAACTTTAATTCTGCCGTTCTTTACGGCATTTTTAAAAATTTTATTTTCTAATTTATTAATTAAATTACTTTTTCGTTTGTTTAAAATAATTATTTTTATTTTGTCTTCAGCAAATTCAAGCGGCATTTTTCGCCCTTTTAATTTATAATCTTTAAAATAGACAAAGTAGACAAAATTATTATCTCTTGTTTGAATACGTTTATTTAAATTTACAACGGTTTCGGCATTGTTTAAAGATATCGGTAATAAATTTGAAATCATCGATAAATCAATCCATTTTTTAGTAAAATTAATATAATCTTCAGCATTATTTTCAGCAATTTCATTCATTTTTTCAATTGCATTTTCTTCATCAGAAAAGAAATATTTTTTGAATGTATTTACGTTTTCACTGCTGTTGAATTTGTAATAATATGCTTTTACAATATCATTATTTAAAGTAAAACTTTCCGGATATTCATTATAATAAGATTCAATTTGAACATCCGTAATATTTGTATCCAGATTTTGTTTGATATATTCTTGCTTATATTTTTCAATTAAAAGGGATTCTCTGTATTCTTCAACAATATAATCAATATCTTTTTGATTTTCGGAAAGATTTATTTCCGCTCGATTTAATAAAGTTTGTTTTCTCACCCATAAATCAACTTTGTTTTTTAAAATTAACAAACTGTCAGATTTATTTATTCCTTTTGGGATGATATCTTGAATGTCTTCTAAATATAATTTGTTTCCGTATACAGATGCCAATTCCGTTTTATGTTCTTCTTTTTTACAAGAAAAAACAAAAAGTAATGTTGTGATTAAAAATATATAACGAAATTTTTTCATAATAGTTACAAATTATCAGAACTGTTATTTCTTAACAAACGATGTTTTTATTTTATTCAATTCTTCTTGGTTGACGGTAACGGGATATTTCTTTTTTAATTTCGATAACCATTTCTTTTCAAGATCGTTTTGATAGTCTGAAATGACGACACCTCTTATTTCATCAAAGGGTTTTCCTTTTGATATTTTTTTATCGTTAATTGCAATTATCAAATTGTCTTCAGGGAAATTAATAACAGTTTGTTTGTTCGGATTATTAAATATTTTATCCGCATAAATATTTTCTCCTTTTGTGAAATTTCCTGCATCAATCAATGCAAATCTAAGCGTATCTCCTTTGCTTAACTTATGAACCAAAATACTGTCGGTATATTTTGTTCTTGAAGTTTTTAACCATTTGATTGCTTTTTTGGCATCTTTTGCTTTTTGATATTTAAAAACGGAAATATTATAATTTATTTGTTTGCTGTATAAGGAGTCGTAATTGGAATTATAATATTTTTTCAGACCGATTGTATCTTCTGAAGCCTTATCCCATATTTCTTTTTTCATTAAATCAAATAACAGCATACCGTCGTGATATTCTTTTAAGAGATAACTGAATTCCGGTTTCGTTTCTGTTAAATTTTTTATTTCGGTTTCGGAAAGAGTTTTATAAACAAAGTCTTTGAAATAATTATTTACCAAAGTTTTTAAATCAGACTTTTTTGTTCTTTTTTGATTTTCTTCAATGTAAGCGGCAAAATCTCTGTCAAAATAGTTTTTCCCGTTTAGTGTAAATAAAACGTGGTCAGGTTTTTTTGTAACGGGCATTTTCCATTTTCCGTAAAATACTGTTGAATCTAATAAATCAATTACTATTTCAGGAGAGTTAAGTTCTTTATAATTAAAAGTTTGTTTAAGGTTGCTTGTAACAAATTGTTTTACAATTTCTTGTCGATTCTTATCACTTTCAACGGTTTTTTGTATTTTATCTTTGTCTTTTTCAGTTTCTTCAGGAGGCCTTTTTGAAATAAGTTTAATGATATGCCATCCGAAACGAGTTTTTACCGGTTTACTGTAATCACCCGGATTTTGTAATGCAAAAGCAGTTTGTTCAAATTCGGGAACCATTCTGCCGGTTGAAAATTCAGGTAATTCTCCGCCTTTTTTTGCAGATGCTTTATCGTCAGAAAGTTTAGCTAATTCTTCAAATTTACCGCCTTTTTGAAGTTGTAAATAAATACTGTCAATTTTATTCTTTTTTATTGTTTTCAAAGAATCTGAAAGATTATCAGAAGCACTTATCATGATATGAGCAACTTTCACTAATCCCTGTTCAGGTCTCATATCAACAAGTTTAACTAAATAATATCCGTATTCAGTTCGAATAGGCATTGATAAATCTCCCTTTTTTGCATTAAAAGAAAATGTTTGAATATTATAAGGTATTCTTAACGATTTTAAGAAAGATAAATGGCCTTTATTTTTTGAGACACTTCTGTCGTCAGATGATTTAACGGCAACGGTATTAAAATTCTCTCCTCGGATAATCTGTTCACGAATTTGCAATGATTTATTATAAGCTTTTAAAGTATCTTCCGGAGACGCATTTCGAGGAAGTTTGGTAAAAATAATATCTAATTTTATTTCTTTTTTGTTTCTTTGAAGGGCTTCGTCCGTTAATTCTTTCCATTTTATATTTTCAGTAAGATAGGGTTTTGCAAGTTGTGATTTGTAGCCGGCAAATTCTTTTTTAAAAGTAACAGCTGTATCCATCTTTAAATTTTCCGCTTCCGTAACTTTTAGTTTAAAATTTATAAAAAGTTTTAAATAGTCATCAACGGACTCTTTGTTGATGTTATCGGCATTATTTTTTTTATAAATATACAAAAATTCATCTCCTGAAATTTTTTTGTTTCCGATTGTCAGAAGTGTTCCGGGTGTTTGTGAAAAACCGGATAATGAAAAAAATATTAAAACTGCTGTTAATTTGATCGTTTTCATTTTCATTTATTTTTTATTATATTATTATTTTTTTATTAGTTATCTTCTGCTGTAATTAGGTGCTTCTCTGGTTATGGTGATATCATGAGGGTGGTTTTCCGTAACTCCCGCTGATGTTATTTTTACAAATTTTGCATGATGTAAATCTTCAATTGTTTTTGTTCCGCAATAACCCATACCGGCTCTTAATCCGCCTGTAAGTTGATTCAATACTTCATGCAATGTTCCTTTAAACGGAACTCTTCCTGAAATTCCTTCAGGAACTAATTTTTTAACATCATCTTCCGTATCTTGAAAATATCTGTCTTTTGATCCTTCCTGCATGGCTTCTACAGATCCCATCCCGCGATAGGTCTTAAACTTACGACCTTGATAAATTATTGTGTCACCCGGAGATTCGTCAACACCGGCAAGTAATGAACCTACCATGACAGAGGATGCTCCGGCTGCCAATGCCTTTACAATGTCACCCGAATAACGAATACCGCCGTCTGCAATGACAGGTATTCCTGTTGATTTTAAAGCATTTGAAACATTATAAATAGCTGATAATTGAGGAACACCGACACCGGCAATAATCCGTGTTGTGCAAATAGAACCCGGTCCGATTCCTACTTTAACGGCATCTGCTCCGGCTTCAGCCAAATCTTTTGCTGCTTGTTCCGTAGCAATGTTTCCTACGATAAAATCAATGTCTTTATAACGTTTTTTGGCTTCTTTTAAAGTATCAATAACACCTTTTGAATGTCCGTGTGCCGTATCAATTACAACAGCATCTGCTCCGGCTTTGTACAGAGCGTCAATTCTGTCAAAGACATCATTCGTAACACCTACACCTGCAGCAACTCTTAATCGACCTTTATCATCTTTACAAGAATTGGGGCGATCTTTTGCTTTTGTAATATCTTTATAAGTTATTAAACCGACAAGTTTATAATTATCATCAACAACGGGCAGTTTTTCAATTTTATATTTTTGAAGAATTTCCGATGCTTTCTCCAAATCAGTTGTTTGTGATGTTGTTATCAAATTTTCGGAAGTCATTACATCTTTAATTTTTCGCTTAAAGCGTTTCTCAAAACGTAAATCTCTGTTGGTAACAATACCTATGAGTTTTTGATTTGCTTCAACCACCGGAATTCCGCCGATTTTATATTTCTTCATTAATATCAAAGCATCTTCAACCGTTTCTTCCGCTGAAATCGTAATCGGGTCGATTATCATTCCGTTTTCGGCACGTTTAACTTGTTTCACTTGTTGAGCCTGCCGTTCAATACTCATGTTTTTATGAATTACTCCGATACCGCCTTCACGAGCTATGGCAATAGCAAGCCAAGCTTCGGTTACCGTATCCATTGCAGCCGAAATAATCGGTGTGTTTAAATTAATATTTCTGCTGAATTTCGATTGAATATCCGTTTCTCTCGGTAATACTTCCGAATATGCGGGCAAAAGTAACACATCATCAAAAGTAAAGGCCTCGTAACTGATTTTTTCTGATGTAAAAGACATGCTTATATTTTAGAAAGAATATAAATTGTAAATATTAACCGACAAAAATATAAATAATTGCTTTATAATGTATAATTTTCGGAATTAATAAGTATTTGGTTTTTGCGAAGACGCAGAAAAAGATAGAAAAATTCAGATAACAATTTATAAGTTTCTAATAATGAAAAAGATATTAGGATTATTTGTTTTGTTTGTTTTGATTGTTGCTTGCGATAATCAAGCCGAGAATACAAATACGGTAAAGAAATCGGATAAGGTAATTAAAAACACGCTTTCCGAAAACTATGAAGTTTTACAAAGCGAAAACAAGCAAAAAGCAAAGGAAACATTGATTGTTGTTATTGATCCTCACGGCGAAGGGAAACTTGCCGTTTCTGAATTCAAAGAAATTACGAATAACTTTGATTGCACAATCATCGGATTGAATGATGTTGAAAATAATATTCCCGGTTTTGAAGAAAAGATTAAGACTGATATCAATTCGGCAAAAAAAAATCTAAATTTAAACATTAAACATCTTTTTATTACCGGATTTTCCGGCGGGGCACGAATGGCCTTTCAATATGCACTTTCGCATACCGTAAACGGTGTTTTAATGTGCGGTGCAGGCGTAAATATACAAAAAGTTTCAAGTTTGAATTTTCCTTTGGCAATGATAATCGGGACAAAAGATTTTAATTTTATCGAACAGTATTATTCGCCCTATTCAGATGTTGTTACTAATAAAAAGGTGTTGACTTTACTTTTTGAAGGCAAACATGAATGGCCTCCGGAAGGCACTATTTTAACAGCAATGACTTTCCTTTTTCAAAAAAACGGAATTAATTCCGTTAAGCAAATTTCGGATTACAAAACTCAAGCTGATAACTATTTAAATAACAAAAACTATTTTAAAGCGTTCAAATCGTTTGAGGCCTATTATAAAATGTGCAAGGATGAAGAACAAAAATCGGCAGAAACAGCTTTAAATAATTTATTAAAAAACCCGTCATTTAAATCGTTTATAATTCAATATGAAGCATCTTTGCAAAAAGAAATTGACCGGAATAATAATTACATTCAACTTCTTAACAAAAATGATTTGACATTTTGGCATAATGAAGTGTTGAAAATCAATCATTTAAAAAAATCGAAAAATGTACTTGAAGCAGCTTCTTATGCACGGACAAAAGCCTATTTGGGCATTGCAATGTATTCATTCGTAAACAGGGAAATTGCAAATCCTTGGAGCAAAACGCTTGATAAATATTTGAAAATATATGAAATGCTCGAACCTGAAAATCCGGATTTGTGGTTTTTTAATTCCGTAAGAGAAAAGCAAAAAAATAATTCCGGTTTAAGTGAAAAATATTTGAAACGTGCTTTTGCTTTCGGTTTTAAAGACAGTATTAAAGCAAAACAATACGGATTGATAAGATAATTAACAATATTAAATTCAGAATAATGCTTGACAAAATATTATCATATGATTTAATTAATTATCACAGTATTCACATTACAACTGAAGGTTTATTGAAATTGATAATTGTATGGGCGGTTACAAAACTTATTGTAATCCTGATAAAAAAAGCATTTAAAATATCCGGAAAAAAGCGCTCGCTCGAACCGGAAGAATGGATGACTTTTTACATCATCATAAAATATTTTGTTTGGCTGATAGGTCTGACCGTTATGTTGAATATTATAGGAGTAAATGTAACAATGTTGGTTGCCGGTTCGTCGGCATTATTAATCGGATTAGGAATAGGTATTCAGCAATTTTTATATGATTTATTTGCCGGTTTAATTCTGCTTTTCGAGAAAAAAATAACTATAGGAACAATTATAGAATTACCTGAAGGAAAGGTAATTAAGATAACAAATGTAAAAATGCGTTTTTCGGAAGGGACTGACAGAGATGATATTAAAATTATAATTCCGAATTCTAAATTATTAAGTAATCAAATTAATTTTTGGGAGCATAATCGTTCAAAATCGCGATTTTCTTTGGATATAGGCGTTGCATACGGCAGCAATCCTGAATTAGTAAGTGACTTAATTATGAGAGCGGTAACTGAGCATAAAGATTGCAGCAAAAAACCGAAACCCTTTGTTCGATTAGTTAATTTCGGTGATTCATCTTTAAATTTTACCTTATTTTTTTGGAGCCAAAATAAATTCAGAATTAATCAGACAAAAAGTGATTTGAATAAAGGTATTCTGCAAATATTTACCGAAAATAACATTCAAATTCCTTTTCCGCAAAGGGATATACATATAATTCAAGATTTTAAGAAATAACAGAATACGTGATATACGAAACATAAATGATTAAAAATAGAATACCTTCTGTTCTTGTAATTATTTTTTTCCCAATCAGAATTGTTGTCAGAAATAATAGAACACTTGCAATTCCGGCAATGATTAAATCAAAATTAATTTGAGCATTAAACGGTAAAGGACTTATTGTTGCCGTTGTTCCGAGAATAAAGAAAACATTAAAAATATTAGAACCGATAATATTACCGATAATAATATCCGGTTTTTTCTTTCTTGCGGCAACAATTGAAGTTGCCAATTCCGGTAAGGATGTCCCGACGGCAATAATTGTCAGACCGATAACCCGTTCCGACATGCCCAATAGTTTCGCAATATTTACGGCACCGTCGATAAGATATTTCCCTCCGAAATACAAACCTGTTAATCCGGCGATTATAAAAAAAAGTGATTTCCAAAACGGTAATTCTTGAATATGTTCTTCAGTTCCTGCCGATAAATTTCCGTGTTTTGCTATTCCGAAAGTATAGATTAAAAAAATGATTAAAAAACTTAACAGAATAAAACCGTCACTGCGTGAAATAAGATTTGAATTTCCTTTATCAATAAGAATATCATTGGCAAGAATTCCTAAAATAATTATAGCAAGTAAACTGAAGGGGATTTCTTTCCACTTTGTATTGTGGTGAATATGAATAGGATAAATAACAGCAGCAACTCCGACTATTAAAAAGATGTTACTGATATTACTTCCGAGAACATTACCGATTGCAATATCCGTCGAACCTTTTAAAGCAGAAAAAATATTTACCGTAAGTTCCGGTGCCGAGGTTCCGAAAGCCACGATTGTTAAACCGATGACCAAATCATTAATGCCGAATTTTTTGGCAACGGCAGATGCTCCGTTAACCAACCAACCGGCACTGAAAATGATTAATGCTGTTCCGCCGATTAAAAAAATGAAGTTTAACATTATTATTTTTTATAGTTCTATTTCGCAACTTATCGGATAATGATCCGAATAATTTTTTCTGATTCGATTATATGATTTAGAAGTCATTTTTTTATCATACAATATATAATCAATTCTGAATAAAGGTAAACTTTTTGCATATGTATGGCCGATACCGACACTGCTTTCCTGAAAAGCATCTTTTAAATCAGCTTTTATGCTGTGATAGGTGAAAGAAATAGGAGTATCGTTAAAATCTCCGCAAAC